>CALGZA010000021.1 GCA_937934595.1 uncultured Verrucomicrobiales bacterium
CCTGAAACAAGTCCTGACGCACTTGCCCGCAAACCCGACCCAAGCTGAAGCCGCCAGCCTAACACCCAGAGCTATCGCCAAAACCCAAAAACGGCACCCAAAAGCATCCAGTCAATAAGGAGAAATATGTGACGCTTACAATGGATTGATAGCACAACAAGATAGCAAGAGTAGCAAGGCAAGAGGAAAGCGAATAGTGGACTATGCAACTGACGTATAACGAAGCTAATCTTGATATATTGTTTTGCACTTCAAAAAATCAGCTCTGCTGCTGGTCCCAAATATATTGAAACTACTATCAAACCAGAATAACTATGAAAATGGTATAACTCCCAAACTAGTTAGCTCCTTCGGGAACATAAAAAAACCCTGCAACACTTCACGTGCGCAGGGTTATTAAAAATCCAGTCTGATACCTACTACTGTGTGAGTGGCTTGCTCAAGATAACACGGTCACCTGGTCTGATTCTCATACCTCTTGAGAGACTTGAGTAGTCAATGTTCGCAAGAACTCTGCCAGCATCACCCTCAATAGCATTTATCGTAAGCCTGCCAACATGCTTATTACCGCGTATTACTACTAACTTTGATTCCTGCTTGATAACAGCATCTGCATGTGGCTTGATTACAACAAAACCCCACTCGTTATCAACAGCTGTAATCAAAGATGAAACCTTATTCGCTCCAAGATTCTTGCGTCGCTTAAGTTGTGCAGCCTTAAAATCTGTCAGCACAGCATTGTTCTGTTTAACCTGACCATCAAAGACGGCCAACTCATCATTAAGAACTTTATTCTCTTTGTTTAGATTTTTCTTCTTGTTCTCTAAACCAGTAACATACTCTTCTACACCATCTAGTGGAACTGCCTCATCCTGAAGATCTTCCCGTAAAACTAACATAGCTTGGGTAATTTCCTCTTTCCTTTCTTGTAACTCAGATAGCCCACTATTTAATTTCGAACTCTCATCGGTTAACTGCATCAATTCAGGCTTCTTGCTTACATCAATTAAACTGATGAGTTCATTATTCTTGTTCTTCGCTGCGGCTCTAAGTGACTCCTCAGAATCTCGCTCTTCAGTCTTTTTGGCCACCTGCTTTTTGAGCAACCTCACCTTCTCTTTCTCTTCTTTCGTCAGAGTGAGTTGCTCCTCATGCTTTTTGATATTCTGCATAGAAAAACCTGCTGCACCGGCTATGGAAACCAACGCTAGTATGTATAATATAAGTTTCATAATATTCTAATTCTTATTGTTTGAGTTGGTTATTAAATTAATTTGCTTTGACTTTGGCCGAGACAACTTTGTTCTTCTCCTCAGCTTTCTCTTTAGCTTCTACAGGCACAACTTTGTCACCTGACCTGAGAAACACACCATCACCAAGTGACTCTCTTAGTATATCAGCCGCAGCACGATTAGGCTCTACAGTTGTAACCTTTAGCTTTGCTATAACCTCATCACCCCTTATCACAGAGAGAGATGAGCCAGGAACTACTCCCTGAACATCACCACCGTTAAGTGTAACAAAACCCCATGTAGAGTAGACCGTCTTGATCGTAGTCTTGAGAGTAGGCTGCGAAAGACCATTTGTTTCATTTTCTACTCTAACCTCATTCTTAGAAATGGATTTCTCAGTATCAGCTTTAGTCTGCTTAAGATTCGCAAGTAATACTTTCCCATTACTTATATCTTCTTCAAGCTCTTTAATAGAAGATCTAAGACCCCTAATTTTTGGCACTAGCTTCTTAACACCACCAACCTTATTCATGATCTCAGTAGCCTCATCTACTTCACGTTTCAGTCTAGCTATATCGTTCTTTTTATCTTCCACCTCTTCCTTCTTACTTGCTATCCGCCTATCAAGCTCTGCTATCTCCTCCTCTTTGCCTTTATTGGAAGTAAGCAAAGCTTCCTTTTTATCGATTGTATCTTCCCAGTCTTTAGTCATATCACTGAGGTTCTTACGCTCAATCTGGTAGTAACGTTCTTCGTCTTGTCTGAAGCTTATCTGTTCTTCGTAGCGGTGTTGGTTTTTGTATCCAATCCATATTGAGAGTAGTAATACTACTCCAGTTAGTGATCCAAATAATATAGGCATAGTTTGTTGTGTTTAGGATTAATCGTTTTCAGTGTGTAAATTAACACTAGATAACAATTACCCATCTCGACAACCCTAAAGTTCACTCATTTTCACCATTTCTTTACAAATTAACATTCTACTCCCACATTCACATCACTCATGAAGACCATAAAACGCATTTTTTCTTACTACGGCAGATACCCCAAACTAGCTTGCGCACAGCTACTTTGCGCCATTCTCATGACCTCCATGATACCCGTGTTTCCAGAGGTATCTGGACGCATATTTAAAAACATTATCAACGAACACGAAAAGACAGAAAAAGCTACAGATATCTTAAATACCATTCAAAACACGGACGACATTGACCCTAAATCCAAAGAAATCATCACCAATAAATTGTCAAAAGACTTGTCAGAAATCCACTCAGAAGAATATAGGAATGAAACCACCACAAACCTCATATTATACACCCTAGTAGCTCTAGCTTCATTCTTCGCCCGTGACTTCTTTAACTGCTTAAGAATACTCATTAACAACGTCTTCGAACAAAAAGCAATCTTTGACCTTCGCTCTGAACTTTACTCCAAACTCCAACGACTTCCACTTAAATGGTTCGACTCCCGCAGAACCGGAGACGTCATGACCAGAGTAGCCGAAGACGTCCCCTCTATGGAGAGACTTCTCATTGACGGAATAGAACAAGGACTCATAGCCGTACTTCAAATCTGCGGTGTAGCAATCTTCCTCATTTGGAAAGACCCAATACTCGGCATGACAGCTCTGGCGCCTCTGCCAATTCTTGCTATAGGAGCTTTCATATACACTAAAAACGCCAGAACAAGACACCGCGACGTCAAAAAATTCACAGGCGACATGAACTCTCTACTCAGCGATAACATATCAGGTATTAGACAGATCAAATCATACGCAGCTGAGAAAGAAGAAAAAATACGCTTCAACTCTCTCTCTAATAAAGTCCGCGAAGCCACGCTCAAAGTCATGAAATACTGGGCTTTCTACTCCCCATCTATGGCATTCGTGAACGCCATCGGATACATCCTCGTACTCTTCGTAGGTGGATACCGCATTATCAACGATCCAGCCGTAGGCACAGAAATTTACATCGTCTTCTTCACCAGCATCTGGGCCTTATATGAACCTATTGGCAGACTACACAGCCTCAACCAAATGGCTCTCTCATCAAAAGCAGCAGCAGAACGTGTATTCGAAATCCTAGACACACCAAACGAAATCCACTCCGACGAAGGAGATGACCTAACTACTCCTATCTTGGGCGAAGTAACCTTCTCGAACATGTCATTCACATACGAAAAAGAAGAAAGTAACAACACTCCAACCCTAAAAAATATCAATTTCACTGCTCGCCCCGGTGAAACCATCGCACTAGTAGGCACCACAGGTGCAGGTAAATCTACCCTAGTTAACCTACTCACCAGATTCTATGAATACGATGACGGCTCCATCAAAATAGACGGCAAAGAAATAAACACTATCAACAAAAGATCACTCAGAAACAGCATCGCCTATGTCACCCAAGACGCATTCTTATTCAACGGCACAGTCAGAGAAAACATGATCCTAGGTAAACGAAACGCCACAGATGATGAACTCTGGAAAGCTCTCGAAGCCGCAAATGCAGCGCAATACGTTAAAGCTCTCCCCAAACAGCTAGACACCAATGTCGGAGAACGTGGCGTAAAACTATCAGGCGGAGAAAAACAACGACTCTCCATAGCTCGCGCCCTCCTCAAAAACCAACCCATACTGATATTAGACGAAGCCACAGCCAGTGTTGACTCCAAAACAGAAAAACTCATTCAAGAAGCTCTAGACAAACTCATGTCCACGCGCACCGCATTCGTAATCGCACACAGACTCTCCACTATCCAAAACGCAGACTGCATCTACGTCCTAGAAAAAGGAGAAATCATAGAAAAAGGAACCCACGCAGAACTGCTAAACTTGAATGGAAAATACGCCAACCTCTCAAAACAATCATTCCTAGAGCAACACTAAAAACAACACTATCATGGACAACCTCACAGACGCATTCATTTGGTCAGATACCAAGCCCCGCTCAGGCTCAGCTAACATGGCCATTGATCAAACACTTCTGGAAAACAATAACCAGCTACCCACAATAAGATTTTATCAATGGATAAAACCAACCATCAGCTTTGGATACTTCGAGTCACTAGCAAGAGCCAAATCACTATTTAGAAACCAAGACCTATCCTTCATTCGTCGTTGGACAGGCGGAGGAATCGTTGATCACAGAATAGACATCACATACACCATCATCATCCCCCGCATTCACCCCTGGTCACAGCTGCGTGGCGCAGAAAGCTACAGAATCATCCACAGCGCAGTAGCCTCAGCACTTAACTCCAATGACACACCATGCAAACTCACACCTGTAAACTCTTACAACAACTCACCAGCATGCTTCGCTAACCCAGTCGCGCACGATATCATCACACCATCAGGAAAAAAACTAGCAGGCGCAGGCCAGAAACGCTCCCGCCACGGACTACTCCACCAAGGCTCAGTCATCAACGTCAAAAACCCTCTCATCTGGCAACAAGCATTCATCAACGCCATCACCAACAACCCCATAAAATGGGAGCCAAATACCAAACTTCATGAAACCGCTACAGCACTCGAAAATTCACGCTACTCCACCCCAGAATGGGCGCTAAAAAAACCATAACCTAAACAAACAAAATCACTCCAAAACATACTCCAAAAGCAAGCACTGAAAAGTCGAGTAAAAGTGCCCACGTATTATTGCAGATCGCCTCTCATCACTCATATCAGACAACTCATCCAGATCAGTAAAATCCTCCACCTCACTTATTGAATACATTTGCTCCAAAGTCATCCTAGCCTGATTAATAGCACCATACCAAATCGACGCCTCCTCTTCAGAAATAAAGATAGACCCAGCATGCTCCTCATCCATCGGCGCAGCAGAGACAGCTCGTGATACATGCGCAATCTGATCAGTAAACTGCCCCCGGATTTCCGGCGCCACAAACTCCTCCCAGTCCGCATCCCCCTCCATTTTTTCAGACAGCCTCTCATAAAGAGACGCTCCAGGCAAACTAACCGCATCCGCACAGATCGCCTCTAAAACCATCCAGTCCTCAAGAGAATCTGCATCTATCCTCAAACCGCCTTGTAAAGTAGGTGCTAACTTCATGACTCTTGTTCCAGTGACGCTTTAAGTTGAAATGAATGCAACTGCTGAACATAAAACTCAGCCTTCTCCTTCTCGCCTGACCAAACCAATGACCTCCCCTTCTCATGAACCTGGCGCATAAGAACTGTAGCCTTCTCCTCAGAATATCCAAATACCTTCTTAAATACCATCGTCACATACTGCATCAGATTGATCGGATCATCATACACAATAACAGTCCAAGGGAGCGCTCTTTTATCTTTAATTTTATTCTGAGCCGCAGTACTCGTGTCAGATCTTATCTCATTTACTTGCATTTAAATTTACCATGAATGATATTCCACAAAGTTTCAACCGATAAATCCAGAATCATCACCCACCACCACTATAACATCAAACCTCCAGTCAGTCATAAAACTCACATTCACCAAAATCAACACCTAACATCATGCAACCAAAATCAGACGGTATAGTAATCATAGGCGGCGGCATCATCGGACTCTGCACCGCATACTACGCCATTCAACAAGGACTCAAAGTCACCGTCATAGACAGAGACTCAGAAACAGAACAAAGCAGCTCTATCGGTAACGCTGGCATGATCGTTCCAAGCCACTTCATCCCACTCGCCGCTCCAGGCATCATCGCAAAAGGAATGCGCTGGATGATGAACCCAGAAAGCCCATTCTACATCAAACCAAAACTTAACTGGGAACTCGCTAAATGGGGAATCCAATTCTGGAAACATGCCAACGAAAAACACACTCACGCCGTTAAAGCACTACTCGCAGAACTCAACCTAAAAAGCAGACAACTCTTCTCCGAACTCGCAGAACAAGAAGAATTCGGACTCAAAAAACGTGGCCTCCTCATGCTCTGTAAAACTCAAAAAGGACTAGACTCAGAAGCCAACATCGCCAACATCGCTAAAGAACTTAATATCCACGCCGAAGTCTGTAACTCCAAACGCATCGCACAGCTAGACCCAGCCATAGACATGGACGTAGCCGGCGGCGTCTGGTTCGAGCAAGACTGCCACCTAAACCCCCATCAACTCATGTCAGCTCTAAGAAAAAAAATCCGCCAGGCAGGCAGCGAAATCATCTACCAAACTGAAGCAACAGACTTCATCACTAAAGAAAACAAAGTCACAGCCATCTCACTAACCAACGGCGAAACCATCCCCGCATCACAAGTCGTCATGGCATGCGGCGCATGGTCCCCTAACATCACCCATAAACTCGGAAAAAAACTCTGCATGCAAGCAGGAAAAGGCTACTCACTCACCCTACAAAAACCCACCCAGCTCCCAGAACTCTGTAGCATCTTCTCAGAAGCAAAAGTAGCAGTCACACCCATCGGCACATCCCTTCGCGTCGCAGGAACCATGGAAATAGGAGGCAACAACCTAGACATCAACCCCAGACGCGTCCAAGGAATCATCAAAAGCGTCAAAGAATACTTCCCTAAATTCCAAGACCATGACTTCGCAGAAATCACCCCCTGGGCCGGCCTCCGCCCCTGCTCACCAGACGGACTCCCCTACATCGGAAATATGCCAAAAATCAGCAATGTCATCGTAGCCACAGGGCACGCCATGATGGGACTCAGCCTCGGACCCATTACCGGCCAAATCGTCACCAGCATCCTAACTAAATCCATACCACCAGACCCAAAACTCCAAGTCAGATTCTAACGCAAAAACAACACCATAAATCAAACCTTGTAGAAACTCCCCATTCACTCAATAGTTATTTATAGACATTATCCCCCCTAAACCCTTACACACTAAACACTCATGAGCCAACTCAACAGACCAGGCGGCCTAACCGCACTAGCCGTCATTAACTTCATATACGCCGCCATCAACTGTCTAAGCATTATAATACTGGCTATTTCACTCATATCCATAAACGCCGCTGACGAAACACTCACCCAAATCACAGCTCAAAACCAACATACATCAAACAGCTTCAAGGACGATATAATCACCAATACATATGCAGCCCTCACATCATCCATCATCATCGCCCCACTCCTCATCATCTCAGGCATCGGCTACCTCAAACTTAAAAAAACACTCGGATACAAAATAGGTAACCTATACGCCCTGCTATCCATCACCTCCAGTAGCATCTTGATATATTACACCCCAATGGGCTTCACCATCCTAGATATGATCTCCTTCATCTACCCACTCACAACCCTCCTCCTCATCAACACCACATTCAAAGAAGACCTCATTAAATAACCCCCCCACTCCTCAAAAACTTCAAAACAACCTCACAATGAAACAACTCAAAACCAAACACATCTGGATCATCGCAAAATACCACATGCGCTTCTCCCTTCGCAATGGCAGCGGAATCATATTTCTGCTCCTCGCCATCATCACATCCCTACTCGTATCTTCAGCATTCATAGCCCCCGCAGAAGCAACAGCAAACCTAGCCAAATCAAGTCTCGCAGGCACAGACCAAGAAATCAAACCATCAGACTTCATCAATGAAATCGGTCAATCAAAATACATGATCACCGCAGTCAACTGGCTCGTAGAAGAAAAAGATCAAGGCCAATACCTACTCAAAGAAAAACCCGCCCTCCTCAGCTGCATCATGCTAGTCATGCTCATGCTACTTCCCTACCTCGTCTGCTTCGGCTCATTCAATCAAACCAGCGGAGACATCGCCAACAGAGGCCTCAGATTCCTCCTACTCAGAACCGAAAGATCAAACCTCTACCTCGGCAGATTCCTCGGCACTATCCTATTCTGCCTCACAACAGTCATCATCACCATCCTCCTCCTCACCCTATACATCCAACTCAAACTCAACATATACCCAGGAACAACCACTTGGCTCTGGAGCCTACAAGGAGCCGCCGCATTCTTCCTCATCTGCCTACCCATCATAGCACTATGCTCCCTTATATCCTGCTCCATTGACACCCCATTCGGAAGCCTCGTCCTCTGCCTCCTCATCGTCGGACTCCCCAGCCTGCTACTCAACTATGCAGGAAACGCCATCAGAGTAGAATCATTAGACAAACTCTGGCCCACAGGATGGCAGTTCGGCACCCTCAACAGCAACATCACCACCATCACAATCACCACCACATCCCTAATCGCCTTCACCGCACTATTCCTCTGGATAGGAATCAAAATATTCCAAAAGCGCGATCTCTAAAACCACACACCACTCTAACAAATGAACAAAACCACAGAACCTAGCCCACCAAACCTACACGAAACCAACGGCTCAGAACAAAAAGAAATCGCCGTATCATTCCAAAACATCACCAAAAAATACGGAAACAACACCGTCCTCGATAACATATCATTCGATATCCCAAAAAACTCCGTCTTCGGCATAATCGGTCCAAATGGAGCAGGTAAAACCACCCTCTTCTCCATCGCCGCAGGATTCGTCAAAGCCAACAGCGGAAACGCCCACATCCTCGGCACCAACATAAATCAAATCAGCCAACTCCTTGGCAGACTCTCCATGCTCCCCCAAGACGCCAACTTCCAAGCCGGCATCCCCGTCCTAGAACAACTCATCATGTTCTCAGAACTAAACGGCATGACCAAAGATCAAGCCAAACACGCATCCATGGAAGCACTCAAAATAGTCGGACTCGAAGAAATAGCCAAAAAATCAGCCAGAGCACTCAGCCATGGAATGTCAAAACGAGTCGCCCTCTGCCAAGCATTCATCGGAAACCCAGAAGTCATCTTTCTTGACGAACCAACAGCCGGACTCGACCCAGACAACGCACGCAGCATCCGCGAACTCATCCGCCAATACTCAAAAAACAAAACCATCATCATCTCAAGCCACAACCTAGCAGAAATACAAAACATCTGCCACCACGTCACCATCCTCGATAAAGGTAAACTCGTAGAAAACTCAAGCATGGAAGAACTCGTCTCAGCCAAAAACATCATCCGCGTCGAGCTCACAGACCCACTTACAGAACAACTATACCATGCACTCACAGCACTCCACTGCACCTCCGAGCTCCATCAAACAGGAGCATGCACCTTCAACCTCACCATCGAAAACACAGGCCGTAAAGAAGCACTAAAAGCCATCTACAGCACCATGGCAGAACAAGAAACCTTCCCAAAATCCATCCAAGAAGGCGAATCCCTAGAATCCAGATTCCTAGAAGTCACCGGCGGCCAATACGACGGAAACTCATCAACCTAAACCTTCAGCGCAGAAATATACTCCTCAGCCGCACGCTTAGTCTCACCAGCCACATCCGCCCGCACCACAGCAAACGGCGGCACAAACCATGGATAAGCACCCACCACATCACTAATCACAGCTATCTCACCATCACAATTCCCCACCCCACAACCAATCCCAATCGTAGGAATATCCAAAGCAGCAGTCACCCTAGCAGCAGCAGCACCTACCACACTCTCAAGCACCACAGCAAAACACCCCGCAGCCTCTAACGCCAAGCACCCCTCAATAATAGCCTCCACCTCATCATCAGACTTCCCCTTCTTCTTGTAACCACCCTCCTCTAAAACACGCTGCGGCAACATCCCCATATGACCAAAAACAGGAATACCACCATCAATAATAGCACCTATCTTATCCACCTGCTTTAAACCACCCTCTAACTTAACCGCATCAGCTCCAGCCGCCACCAACAGCCTCGCATTCGCCAAAGCCTCAGCCGGACTACCATAAGAATGAATCGGTAAATCCCCCACAACCAAAGCCCTCTCTACACCACGAGCAACAGCCGCAGTATGATGTAACATATGATCCATCGTAACATGAGTCGTATCAGGAAAACCCAAAACCACCATCCCCAATGAATCCCCAACAAGCACAAGATCCACACCAGCCTCATCTAACAACTTCCCAGTCGCAAAATCATAACCAGTCAAACAACTCACAGGCTCCACACCCTTCATCCTCCTTATACGCTCAGCTTTCTCTATAGAATTCATCATTTTTAGACACCTTACATTACCAATCCCTCTGCACAAGCCTCAGTGGAGACTCACCAGACTCCAACCCCGCCAAATGCTCAGATACACTCAACTCCTCCCCAGCCAAAACCAGATCAGGACGTATATCACTCAGCGGCTCAAGCACAAAACGCCTCTCCAATAAACCCAAATGAGGAACACAAAGATCAGCCTCCCTCACAACCACATCGCCAAAATACAAAATATCCACATCAATCTCCCGCGGAGCATTCCTCTCCCTAACCACACACCTACCCAGCTCCCTCTCTATCCTCTGCGTCTCCACCAACAACCCAAAAGGATCCCCCTCATAACCAACCTCTATCACCGTATTATAAAAATCCCCCACCCCATCAGCACAAGCCACAGGCTCAGTCTCATAAACAGGAGCAACCAAAACATCAGAACCGCCAACCGCCAAATCAAACAACAAATCGCGAGCAGCACACAAACAACCCAGCCTATCTCCCAGGTTACTCCCCAAAGCTATACCCACTCTATGCACCATCACCTTATAAAACAATAATCTACCTCAGACCCAACACATCCTGCATATCATACAGCCCAGCCGGCTTGCCCTGTAACCACACCGCCGCCTGCACAGCTCCACTCGCAAAAGTCATCCTGCTACTCGCCTTATGCGTCAGCTCCACTCGCTCACCATCAGCGGCAAACATCACCGTATGATCACCCACCACATCTCCACCTCGTAAAGTATGCATACCTATCTCCCTAGACCGCCGCGCACCTATATTCCCCACCCTACCATGAACCACATCATCCTCATAAGACGTCTCAGTCTCCTCATTTAAAATCTCCAACAAAGTCCGCGCAGTCCCAGAAGGAGCATCAATCTTATGATGATGATGCATCTCCACCACCTCAATATCAAACTGATCATTACCCAGCACAGAAGCAGCCTTGCGCGTCAGCCAAAACAACGTATTCACACCAACACTAAAATTAGAAGCAAACACAATCGGCAAACGCTCAGCAGCATTCAATATCACTGCCTTCTCAGCATCACTATGCCCCGTAGTCCCTATCACCAAAGGAACCCCACTCGCCACAGCCGCATCCACCACACTCTCAGTAAATGAATGCACCGTGAAATCAATCGCCACATCCACCCCATCAAACGCACGCGTCAGATTCTCACCCGCATCATGCGTCCCACCCAGCTCAGTCGCCGCATTCTGATCAGTAGCCTCTATCAATGCCTGCCCCATTCTCCCAGACTTCCCAGTTATCAAAAGTTTCGTCATGACAATAGCCATAAATCAATTCCCCAGATAGTAAATCCCATAGTGAAACAATATCACAACAAAAACATCCACCCATCACCCCATCTATCAAATAAATTCTAACCCCGGCAACCTCAATCTTACCTACACTCAATCAAAGCCAAATCAGGGATTAGCTTTTTTTCTTAATTTTTCTCGCCTGATTTTCATTTGTTTATATATTTCATCGGTAACATTCATCTTACAATTACAGTGCATATCTCTCCCTCCAAGAGTAATACCCTTGCTCAAGCAAATAGATTTCACCTCTTCAGCCACATAATGTTCGTCCAATAATCCGTATGATAAAGGCGATATGCATTTATCATATCTCTTCATTATACCTTTTTTTTGAATGGCGCTCAAAGAAGCGAGGAAAGATTTCTTAGAGTTAAAGCGTTGTACTATTCCGCGCTCTCTATCAGCCAAAATATAGAGTGGCTTAGGTGCTTTAGTTCCCCCTTGATTGATAACCATGTATCCATAGTCTGACTTCAAAACAATTGGTAACACTAAAGGCGACATATGCGAACTCAATGTGTAGATTACTATATCATTAGCAACTAGCAAACTTGATGAAGCAAGCATTAAGATCAGGATTAAATAACAGGGGGACTACATTCGGGAAAAGATGATTTGTTCTAAAAATTCTTGGTCTGCTACAGCTTTGAGTTGACGTTTGGGTAAGCTTTTCTTTTTTGCTCCCTCTGGAGAGCTAATGCTATTCCATAGATTGAGAGAGATTC
>CALGZA010000022.1 GCA_937934595.1 uncultured Verrucomicrobiales bacterium
TCAGACTCAGCCTACGACGGCTGGCAAAACTTCACCACCCCCCAGCAATACGCCTGGCGCAGCATCGCCACCAGATACAGACTCATCCTCTTTGAAGACGGAGAAGAAATCATCAAAAACTCCGGCACCCAGAACCAAAAACGCACCCGCAAAGGAATCAAAGCAGAAGAAGTAGAGGCCACCCAAGAAAGCTCCGGCCACCTCAAGCTCTCCGCCCTCCTCCTCCACCAGACCCGCTACTTCATCGACGGAGGCATCATCGGCAGCAAGGCCTTCCTCAAAGACACCATCCACCACCTAAAAGGCAACTACCTACACCCCAACCGCAAAAGCAACGGCAAAAAAATCCCCAACAAAAAACTAAAACTCTGGTCCCTCAGACAACTAGAATAAGACTGAACATTCTCACTTTACCAACAATCACCATGTTAACCGTAATACGCAACATCCTGCTAACCTCCGGCATACTATACATAGGCTCATACATAAACGCATTATACTCGGGTTACTACCACGTCTTATCACTAGTCACAAACGCACTCATAATAATCGCCGTAACAATATACACCTTAATACATAATCACCACACCACTGTAAAAAATGCAGACTTCGACCTAAAAAGATTAGACCGTGTTAAATCACATCCACTTTACAACCTTTTCCTAGACGAAGACGCATACAGAAGACGAATACCCAAACACAAATTACCAGACACATTTTACACATGGTTACACCTTCATCAGGACAAGAAAGAACTCCTAGATTAAACCAGCACAATCCATCACACTGCCACCCACTAAATATCAAAAAAACTATTCAGATGACACAAGCTTCAAAATAGATCTGGCCTGAGCCAAATGCAACCCAAGGTGAAACGTAAACATACAGTTCCACTTATGCGCATCAAACATCCCAAAAACAGGATGCCGTGACTCCCCTCCACCTCGCAAAGAACCCAGCCCCTCAACCGAGCTTCTATGCCGAGCTAAAGAATCCAGAAAAACCTCAAACACATCATCACTAAAAGAACCAATTGGCATTACATCCTTCTTAGGATCAATTCTAGGCAGATCACTCACAGAACCGCCACTTGCCAACTTACAAACAATAGCGGTAATACGCCGATTCACTATAACATTATGCTCCAAAACATCATAAAATGACCAATCTCGCATATCCTCATCCACTCCTTTCATCTTAGGAACCCGAACCCCTTGCCTAACAGAATCCTTAGTAAAACCTTCTAACAAAATTTCATATTCCCTCGATAATACATCACACCGCCTAGCCACACGTGAACGACTCGTGCAAGCGAACAGCAAATGAACCGCCGATTTCAACAATATATGACTCATATCAAAACTCCCATCTAGTAACAGTAAACTACAAAACCAGCTTCCCCCCTAGTCTCCCAGAAAGCTCATCAAACGCTTAAAAGCCATCTTACTCTCCCTATGACTTGGCATCCTAGACAATGCCGCCTTATAACTCAATCTAGCCTTCTTAAGGTCACCCTGCTTCTCATAATACTGAGCCAGCCTATACTCCATTGGATAAAGAATATTAGGAGGGTAATATCGCGTAGGCAGCATCTGCTTTTCTATCGCCTCCTGATAAAAATTATAAGCTCCCGCATCACCCACTATACCCGCAGCCATCTCAACACGATACATATTTAACGCCTCAACCTGCATCCTATAATGCGCATAAAATACCTTACCCACAGCCTCACCACGCTTAGAATTCAACTCACCTATCAACTTACCTAAAGTATGAGACATCTTAGCAGCCTTCTCAAGCTCACCACTTTTCCTATAACTTCGCGCCAGCCCATAAGCTTGGTAACCCTTTATCATCAAATTAAATAACTTATCCCCCTTCGCGCCTCTCACTATCTTAGGCAGAGCCTTCAACATACGCTTACCAGTATCAGCACCACCTTCAGCTAAAATCATATTCACCCGCATCATTGCATGACTCCATGAGCTCAAGGCATGCACAGCTGAGCCCTTCCTCGCCCTCTTGCCCTCAGCCATTTTTTTCATAACGGAATCCACCCCCTTCTTGTTACCCATTTGGTAATGCACCAAAGTCAAAAAAGAATAAGCCCTTAACAAGCCATCACACTCAGATATACCTGCCTTAGAAACCTTCCTCCACTGCTCATATAAACTCACCGCCTTCTTAAAAGAATCACGCGCTAAATCCATATCCCCCGTCCGCCACGCAGCATAGCCTAACATCATCTGCCATCCCGGATAATCAGCTCCACCTTGAGTAACTAACCTCTTCGCATAAGGCAAAACTTCTAAACCCTGATCCACCGCATTATGAGGAGCCTCCACCAGCATCATAATATAAAAATTCGTCACCAGAGGATTACCAGGATGCCGCTCTAATATACCTTTCACAACCTTCACCGCCCTATCCTGCTTCGTATCAGAACTACCAAAAGTATCATATCCTCCCCTATTAAAATAAGGAGCTAGCAATGCCAACTGCAGATCATTCGGATACTTATCTGCCAATGCCTTGAACGATTGAGATCCTGCAGCCAAACCATTAACAACCAATGTCCCTATGGCCAACGCATAATCACGCTCATTACCAGGAAAAACATACTCAGCATCCTTCCCCGCTCCCCCCTTATGCTCAGCCAATGAAACCATCCTATTTATTGCTCTAGCCCTGTATACCTTCCACTCATGATTCGGATTCAACAAACTCATCACCACACCACAGTAAGCCATCAAACAATCAGGATCACGCTTCAGCGCCGCAGCAAAATGCCGATACGCCTCCAAATCCCACTGAGCATGAATTAACGCAAAACCCTGCCTAACATGCTCTCGCACCACACCATCAGAACTAGATACAGGTATATTTAAATCACCTATATTGCGCCCCTTACCCTCCCATAACTTAGGAGCCGCCATCCCCTGTATCGGTGGAGCCACCACAGTCTTGTAATCAAAAACCTGCCTACCATCCGCCTCAATAAGCATCAGCAAATAACTACTAACAATAACTAAAAAGGTAATCCCGCGCATCTGTTTCATAAACCCACTATCACTAATTCCTACCCGCTTTCAACCAGTAAAAACAACAATAAAACCACACCTCCCCCCCACTCATCACATATCCCACACACCCCCAACAACACACAAACATCCTCATACTTAAACAAAAGAACAACAAAAGGATTCCCATTTTGAACCAATCCCTGTAAATCATCACCCATGAACTGCCGAATCGACAACACCTTCGAAAACCTAAAACAAAACAACACCCCAGCATTTATAGCATACGTATCCGCCGGCGACCCCTCCATAGAACTCAGCCTAAACATCATACGCAGCCTAGCTGACGCAGGCGCTGACATCATCGAACTAGGCATCCCATTCTCTGACCCTCTCGCAGACGGCGCAGTAAACCAACTCGCAGCAGACCGTGCCCTCAAAGCAGGCTGCACACTCCCAAAAGTACTAGAAATGGTCAAAACATTCCGCACCACCCACCAAACCCCCATCGTACTCTTCACCTACCTTAACCCCATCTTCGCATTCGGATATGAAAAATTCACCATCGCTGCTCACGAAGCCGGAGTAGACGGAATCCTACTCCTAGACCTACCACCAGATGAAGCAAACTGCCACAGCGAATTCCAACAAGAATCCCCACTAAAACAAATCACACTCATCGCACCAACATCCCCTCAAGAAAGAATAGAATCACTCGCAAACCAATCTCAAGGATTCATCTACGCACTATCACGCACAGGAGTCACAGGCGCTCAAGCCGCACCATCAGAATCCATCGGCCAAACCGTCGCAGCCATCAAAAAACACACATCCGTCCCAGTATGCGTAGGCTTCGGAATCAATACTCCAGATCAAGCAGCAATGGTCGCAAACCTCTCAGACGGCGTCATCGTAGGCTCCGCAATCGTCAACCAAATCGCAGAAAATAAAGACGATCCAAACCTACCTCAAATCATCAGCAAATTCACCAAACCACTCATCGACGCCACTCACAATAAAACCACCTAAATAAACCCTCCAAAATTCAGCACCTCCTCCTTTCAAAATAATCTCTGAATTACAACTCATCAGGTAATTCCAAAGTTGAAACCTGGTTATCTTCATGAGAATCATCTAAATCCAAACCATCGTCCATACCGTCATCTATATCCGCCTCCATAACCGGACCAATGAACGCGATAGAATCAGGCTTGGGGAAAGAAAACGCACTTATCGTATAGCTTAAAACAATCAATATCGCCGAGGCTCCATATAAGCCAATCACTCGACGAGGATAAAAGGAACAAACCACATACGAAGGCAAAGCGAATAGAGTTATAAACCACAGACTATCTAATACTAGAGGATTATCACCTCGTGAAATATCAGTCAAAAATAAAATACCTACGATTAAGCTCACACTGATTGATATAAACCAACAAAGAACGGCGCCAGACAAAATAGTTTTTAATGTATTCATTGTATAAAGCTATAAGATATTTAAAACGAATTATTTATTACACAAGCACAACTAGCTACCAATAGTCAAATTGAATATTATTATATTTACCTCACATAACCGTATATTCAGTAAAGTAATAGACTATACAATGCTAATTTCACAAAGCATACAGGCTAAACTAAAAGACAAATTCAACATATTATCAACCCTCCACAACCCAAAAAGCAGAAATGCAATTTTTTGATTGATCTTTTTTGCACTAGCAACGAAATATAGTGTTCATCGTCACTAAGCTTTAACAATCATGAATTCACACAAAAAAATCATTAGCATACTATTGTCTAGTCTCGCCGTTACCACACTATCCACAAAAGCAGAAGAAAGTCTTTGGCTCTACACGAGAGGAACAGACGCTCGGCCCAAAGCTAGCTGGGAGTTCAAATTATCTAATATATCCAGAATAGGCAAAGACTCGGGACACTACCGCTTTGATGACTTCCGCCCTGAAATCGAATACGGACTCACAGACAGAATTAATTTAGGCGCTAAAGTCATGCTATTCAACCACAGGTTCTCTGTCACAGATACCGTCATTGACCAAAGTAGCCCAACAGGCACTAAAACAGTTCGCCGTAAATTTGACAGATTCCAACCTAGCGGCTTTGAATTAGGATCCAAACTAAATATCCTATCGCCGTATAAAGACCTATTTGGCCTCTCTGCAGCAGCTGCATACGAACATAGATCAGTGAGTCGCTTAGACGGAACCGAAATAAATCAAGACACCCTGTATCTATCCGCAATGGCACAGAAAAATTTCTTTGATGACACCCTTGTTGTGGCAATGAATGCCAAAGCAGGCTTCACACGTGTCAGAGCTGGAGGAGACGAACAAAAAGAAATTACCCTAGATCTATCTGCAGCAGTTTCATACCGCCTCGCTCCCAAATGGACCATTGGCGTCGAAGCCCTGCGCCAATCAGACTCACTAAACTCATCCATAAACGCAAACTTCAATGACGGACTCCAAAGCCCCACTAGCTCCCTATCCCATACAAGCCCAGACGGTAAGTCTCAGCATGCCACATACGTAGGTCCCACCATTCACTACGCAGAACAAGCCTGGTGGTTCACACTAGGCATACTCTACCAGATCGACTCAGGTGGAGACAATGTCCCCACGAATAGAAATTGGGACAAACACGAAAAATGGCACCTCGGAGCCACCATCGGTTTTGAATTTTAACACACTGAATCACAACCAAATAACCCAAAACAAAATATCAACTATGTCATCTAATACCAATAACCTAAGCAGAAGAAAAATGCTCATAACCAGTATTTTCACTAGCCTCAGTTTCTTATCTATAAGCCGTACAGCCCACGCTAAGCAATTCCTCTCCACATCTCAAGCTAAGGCCATTCTTCTAGGAAAAAAGAAAACAACAAAAATGAACATCAC
The DNA here is from genome assembly GCA_937934595.1 of uncultured Verrucomicrobiales bacterium. Classification (GTDB taxonomy): domain Bacteria; phylum Verrucomicrobiota; class Verrucomicrobiia; order Verrucomicrobiales; family Akkermansiaceae; genus Rubritalea. Next base: position 5,945 of record CALGZA010000022.1, read on the forward strand.
CCTCACATCAGCTGAGGCAAAACAAATCAAAAAACTATCCAAAGTCAGAGTCAGACACAAAAAAATAAATGCATACAAAACTTCTTCTGGAGAATGGCTCATCTTTGACCAAGTCATAGGTAAGCACGAGAACATAGATGTTGCATTCGCATTAACTAACAGAGGCAAAATTAAAGGCATCGAAATTCTAGCCTACCGTGAAACCTACGGCCATGAAGTACGCAACAAAAAATGGAGACAACAATTCCACGGAAAGGGTCCAGAGAAAAGACTCAAACTAGACAGAGAAATTAAAAACATAAGCGGAGCCACTCTCTCATGCAGCCACATTACAGACGCTGTTAACCGTACTACACAAATGTGGAAGCTCGTTCTCAGTAAAAAGTGAATCAGTCGTTAACAACCCTCAGCCGCTGCCAGCCACTTCTAGGAACCTATGTGAGCATCGAACTATCAGCAGAAATAGAATTCGATGAACTAATCAGAATTAGCACAATTGGCTTTGAAGCCATTACCTCAATCCAAGACCTAATGAGCTATCACGACACTGATAGTGAACTCACTCGTATCAACTCAAAAGCACACATTACGCCTATAGAACTTAATCCACACACCGAAAAAGTCATCGATTTCGCCATCCAAATTGCCAAGAAAACCAACGGCATTTTTGATCCCGCAGTCGCGCCACAGCTAGTCAAACAAGACCTATTACCTCAACATAACTTCAGCCCAGCACCAGAATCAAGTTGGCGTAACATCCGCATACAAGATCATCACATATCATGCTCTAAACCCACTCACATCGACCTAGGTGGCATAGCAAAAGGCTACGCTGTAGATCATGCATTCTCTATCATGCGTGACGAATTTTTAAAATTCAACATCAAACAACCACACATCAACATCAACGCAGGAGGCGACCTAATCGACAGCCACTGGAAAAACAAACGCATCGAAATACGCCACCCAGACACCGGCATACCATACAGGTCCATCGAAATGACAAACACCGCAGTCGCCACCTCTTCCGAATGCTACCAAGAAAAAAACAAACACCCCATAATTAACCCTATCAACTCGGACACACTCAAACTAAACAAAAGTATCAGCATTTTTTCCCACTCCTGTATGGTCTCAGATGCATTAACCAAAGTATATGCACTATCGCCAGAATCAACCATTCACAAAGAATACCTAGCTCACCCCATCATCATCACAGGCAATGAAAAACCAGACGAATACATTTAGTTCACCAGCCTACACACCAACAACGTAATCACCAAATCAAGACAAACAACATGAAGCCTGTAAGAGCAAAAATACCCCTACCCTATAGACTTATACTAATAATCGTCCTACTCACTTCATGGCTATCAGGCGTAACCGTATACATCATACAAAAATGGGTCCGCATTCCTGGAGAGTTTGGACTCACATACCACCCTTTACAAACAGACGCCCGCCAAGTGCACGGAGCAGCAGCATTTGCCATGATGATCATTTATGGCTACCTACTAGCATCCCATGTCCCGTTCGGCTGGAAACAAAGGAGGCAAAGAAAAGTGGGACTATTACTACTAGCACTCCAATTACTACTCATCATTAGCGGATACATCATTTATTATACCGCCAACGAAAATCTACAACACCTAACCGCCAAGGCACACATCATTATAGGCCTCACATTCCCACTCACTCTATTAGCCCACATCACCCTCGCACTCAAAGCCAGATCTAGAAAAACCCCAACAAAAGCAAAACCTGTTGCAAATGATAAATCAAAAGAAAAATAACTTCCTATATTAAACTCCATCTTCAACAAACCTCCCAACAAAAACTAATCCCGTGAACGCTTAGCCCGTGAGTCAGCCAACTTACGCTCAATAAATTGCCTATCCTCAACAGATAACTTATTCACGCTCGCTCTAGACTTCTTCCCATCAGGCTCTACCAACCAGATCTTACCATTACGGTAACGCACCACCTTCGCAAACACAGACTTACCACGTAAATTTCTCCACACCCTATAACCCTTATCCTCCATCTCAGATAACCAACTCGCATAATCCTGCTCCGCACTGCGATGAGCATTCTTTAACCTCCCAAAATAAAACTCAGCAGATCCTGACTTATAACCACGATATTTCCCAAATCCTGTCCCCCTAGGAGAAACCACAACCACAACAGGATTACCCAGCACCTTATAACGCTTCTTTAAATCAGCAACATAACGCTCACGCGCCTGCTTCTCTGACGAGTCACCCTCCGTAACAGAAGAATCAATTCGCAACTTAATAATATTCTCATCAGCCCAATCCAAAAAAACTTTCTTAGCAAATAACTCCGAGCCCAATAACCCACACAGAGGACTATTCTTGGAACTCGTAAACCATATCATAACAGGCTTACCATCCACCCTCGCTTTATTCATAGCCTTACCATAATCTTCAAACCAAGAATCCAAAGGATTCTCATCATTCACCACTACACCCTCCAGCTCAGTAAACGGCATATCCGGATCTTCTGGAGCCCATACGATATCCTCCTCACGGGTCAGCTCACCCACATTAGCCACCACCTTAGAATTGCGTAACGCAGACAAACCACGCCCCCTATTCTGGTCAACAGCATGCTGATCAGACGTCAAAGTCGCCAAATCCTTCTTCTTAGCCTCTATCACCCCACCCATAGAACGCACAGAGCGAGACAAAGTACCACACCCCACCAAACTCAACCCCATCAGAACCACCATCGCAACAGTAATACCACACTCCAATCTACCCTTTCTTAGACCTACTCTCATGTCTCAAATTCTAACCCCTCATCTCACAAACTCAAGCCACCAATTCCCAAACTCATAAAAATGTAAAATCTCATTGCCAACACACCATCACTCGCTATTTTTTGAACCAGTCACACACAACACCAACAAGAGAACACCATACTCATGAGAAAACTTAAAGTCATCTATTCCCTCATCGCACTCATCACCCTCATCTCATGCTCTCCATCTGCATCAGCAGCCACCAAAGAACCAGCATACGAAAAAGGTCAATACGGCCTCACTAAAGACCAAAGCGCACACTTCCCCACCCCCCTCGGCGCATACCAAGACCCCACTGATGACTCCGGCGAAATAAACCTTACAGAAACACTCAAATACAGAGCCTTCCACAACGGCGGATTCAACATCGTCGCCACCATCATCTTCCTCTGCGCCATCATCCACACATTCCTAGCTGGATTCTTCACAGAAATGGCTCACAAGCACGAACACCGCCAACAAAAACTCAACGAAAAACGTGGCCGCACAGCACACGCAAAACCCCAAGATGACGCTAAAGACGATGTCTCATTCCGCGCACACCTCTTCCACTTCCTAGGAGAAGTCGAAGCCATATTCGGCATCTGGGTCATCGCCCTCCTCGGCGCCATCGTATACTTCTTTAACTTCGGAGAAGCCGTCCAGTACCTCGGACACGACGTAGTCTACACAGAACCCCTCTTCGTCGTCGTCATCATGGCTATATCAGCCACACGCCCAGTCATCAGATTCGCAGAAATGATCGTCGGCAAAGTAGCCAGACTCATGGGAGGTGGACCCGCTGCTTGGTGGCTCTCAGTCCTAACCATCACACCACTACTTGGATCTTTCATCACAGAACCTGCAGCCATGACCATCGCAGCCATGCTCCTAGCAAAATGGTTTTACGACAAAAACCCACCTGCTAAATTCGCCTACGCCACACTCGGCCTCCTATTCGTCAACATCTCCGTAGGAGGCACACTCACACACTTCGCAGCACCACCAGTTCTCATGATCGCTGAAAAATGGAACTTCGGCATGGGCTACATGTTCACAAACTTCGGCTGGAAAGCAGTCATCGGCATACTCATCGCTAATACCACCTACTTCTTCGCATTCCGTAAACACTTCGCAGGTCTCGAAAACGCAGAAACAACATCAAGCAACAAACGCCGCTGGAACGACAGAGAAGACCCCATCCCTCTTCCCGTCACCCTCGCACACCTCGGCTTCCTCGCTTTCACCGTACTAACTGCTCACTACCCAGCACTATTCATCGGCGGCTTCATGTTCTTCATCGGCTTTACCCAAGCCACGGGTCACCATCAAAATGAAGTCTCCATGAAAAGCCCTCTTCTAGTCGGCTTCTTCCTCGCAGGCCTCGTCATCCACGGCGGCTGCCAAGGCTGGTGGATCGAGCCACTTCTCATGGCATTCCAAGACAACAGCTTCATCCTCATGGCCGGAGCTACCGTCCTCACCGCATTCAACGACAACGCAGCCATCACCTACCTCGCCTCACAAGCTCCAGGCCTAGGCATCACCGCCAAATACGCCGTCCTAGCAGGTGCCGTCACCGGCGGCGGACTCACAGTCATAGCAAACGCCCCAAACCCAGCAGGTCAATCCGTCCTAGGCAGATTCTTCAACGGCGGAGTATCACCAGGAAAACTCTGCATCTCAGCCATCATCCCCACCATCATCATGGGTGCATGCTTCATGCTCTTCCCATCAGATGGAATGACAAAAGACCCAAAAACAGATTACAAAAAAACAACACCAACCAAAAAAATAGAAGCCACATCACTCCCAGCTGAAAACACTCCAGCACAGTAAAAAAACCACCCCCTCCCCTATATAAACCTCCCCTCCCCACTCCAAAAAAAAATGTTCACAGGACTAGTCGAAGCCACAGGCACCATCACCAAAATCACCAACCTCGGTGACCAAGCACGCTACCAAATAGCCATCCCATTCGCCTCAGAACTAGCCCTAGGTGACTCAGTAGCCACCAACGGATGCTGCCTAACCGTCGCAGAACTATCTCAAGAATCAGCAAGCTTTGACCTCCTCCACCAAACCCTAAAAGTAACATCACTCGGCTCCCTAAAAGTAGGATCAAAAGTCAACCTAGAACGCGCCCTCCTTCCCACCCAAAGACTCGGAGGACACTTCGTCCAAGGCCACGTAGACGCCACAGGCACACTTTCAGACCTCTCCAAACACGGACAAGACCACCGCCTAGAAGTCACACTCCCACCAGAAATCTTCAAATACTGCATCAACAAAGGCAGCATCGCCATTGACGGCATCTCACTCACCATCGCAGAGCTCCGACAAGCCACTGACACACAACCTAACCAGCAACCTCACGGCTCAGCCGTATTCTGGATCACCCCTCACACATTCCAAGAAACCCACCTCCACGCACTCCCACCACAAGCATCCATAAACCTAGAAGCTGACCTCCTCGCCAAATACACCGAAAAGCTACTAAAAGCCTAATCACAGCATTCAGCACCACCACACCACCACCATCACCCCATGAATTAAAAAAAATGAGGCCCCTGAGGGAGAACTCAGAGACCTCTGTACAATCGCTAAAGAACAAAAATTAACTCATTCCCAGCGTCCTGCGGTTTGGCACAGAACACATCTATATCGCGATCCCCCCTAACTATCAAGCCATATTACCCACTCCACAAAGAGAAGAGTTGCAGTAACACGCAATTAAGGCTATCAATCCAGCCATGTCTAACATACTTGGCCACAACTTTCGCATCTCAACCTGGGGAGAATCTCACGGCATCGGCGTAGGCGTTAATATCGACGGCTGCCCCCCACTCATCCAGCTAAGTGAAGCCGATATCCAGCTCGAACTCGACAGACGCCGCCCAGGCCAAAGCGAAATCGTAACCCCTCGCAAAGAAAGCGATGTCTGCCAGATCCTATCAGGCACCTCAGAAGGAAAAACCCTCGGCACACCCATCGCCATACTAGTCAAAAACCAAGACCAAAGACCATCCTCATACACAGAAATGAAGGATAAATACCGCCCATCTCACGCAGACTTCACCTATGACGCCAAATTCGGATTCAGAGCATGGCACGGCGGTGGCAGAGCATCAGCCAGAGAAACCATCGGCAGAGTCGCAGCAGCCGCTGTAGCCAAAAAAGTCATCCACTCCATCTGCCCAGAAATCGAAATCCTCGCCTGGGTCAAATCCATCCAGGACATCAACGCAAACGTAGACCCCCACTCCGTTACCTCAGAAACCATAGAATCTAACATCGTCCGCACCGGTGACCCAGCTGCAGCTGAACTAATGATCGAACGCATCAAAGAAGTCCGCTCAGACGGAAACTCCGTCGGCGGCGTCGTCGAATGCGTCATCCGTAACTGCCCTCCAGGACTAGGTGCTCCAGTATTTGATAAACTAGAAGCAGAACTCGCTAAAGCCATGATGAGCATCCCTGCCACAAAAGGATTCGAAATCGGCTCAGGCTTCAGCGGCACACTCATGACAGGCCGCCAACACAATGACCACTTCTACATGGAAAACAACCGCGTCAGAACAAAAACAAACCACTCAGGAGGAATCCAAGGAGGAATCTCAAACGGCGAAAACATCCTCTTCCGTACCGCATTCAAACCCACTGCAACCATCATGAGCGAGCAACCAACCATCACAAACAACCACCAAGAAACGCAGCTCAAAGGCCGTGGAAGGCACGATGCCTGCGTCCTCCCAAGAGCCGTCCCCATGGTCGAAGCCATGGCTAACATCATCATCTGCGACCACATTCTCAGACAACGAGCACAAACCGGCAAAATTTAATCCATATTCCTGCATTTCACGGTTGATTCCAAACCATTCCCAGCCTAAAACCTCCACACATTGCAAGACCTGCTCACCAGCAGCTCCAAACAAACATTTTCAAACACGAAATAATAACCATTTAAAACCAGCTAAAAATCATGATCGAAAACATGCGTAAATACACCGGCCTCATGGTCGTAGTCCTCATCCTACTAGCAGCAGGACTCATCCTAACCATGGGTAACTTTAACGCCAACTCAGGCAGCCGAGGCAAAGTCACAGAAGTCTACGGCCAAGGAATAGACCAAGTCCAATACCGCAAAATGGGAAGAAACTCCATCAACGTCATCAAACAACTCGGTAACTTAGAGCTAGCAACATACGCAATGGACCTCATCTACAACCGCCAGCTCCCACCATACGCAGCATACGGATTCTTCCGCACAGGAGCCAGCCCTCAAGAAATACATAACTTCGTCACAAAGCGCCTCGTCATTCTCAAAGCAGCCGCTGATTACGGTATCCACCCATCCTCAGAACTCGCTAAAAAACACATCAAAGAAAATATCTTCATCAAAGATAAGCAATTCGATCCTAACGCATACCAAGAATTCCTCAAAAACATGGGATCATCCGGCATGCAAGAACAAGAATTCGTCTCCCTCATCGCAGAGTCTCTAGTATACAACAAACTCAAAACAATCGTCACAGGCGGACTCCAAGCACCTAACTCCCTCACAGATCGCTACATCAAATTCCAACAACAAACGCTCGACATCACCACAGTAGCCATAGACATCGAAAAATACAAAAAAGACATCACCCCCACAGAAGAAGATATAAATGCATACTGGAAAGAAAACGATTTCAAATACCCAACAGACAGAACCATCAGAATCAGCTACATCATTGAGCAGCCTACCTACTCATCACCCAAGCCTACACTCGCAATACGCACCCCAGAAATGAAGGATGATGAATACGCAAAACTAAAAGAAACACACCAAAAAGACCTAGCAACTTGGGAACTAGAAGTCCAAAAACCTGCAGACACCATAACCGTAAAGCTAATCGATGACATCTCCACAATAATAGATGAATCAGACGGTAACAAATTCGAAGAAGAAATCACCAAAGCTAAACTCAAGCTCACCAAAACTGACCTCTTCTCACAAAAAAACATCCCAGATGAACTCAAAGAACTCAAAACCAAAAACGGTCAGTCAATTGCAGACATCATCTTCCAAACCAAATTCTCAGAAGCACTAAAATACAGAATACCAGCACCCATCAAACTCAAAGGCAACGGCTGGTTCTACGCCAGATACGATGAAGAAGTAAAACCTATCACCAAAACATACCAGCAAGCCAAAGAACTCGCCAAAGCTGACTTCATCCAAGAAAAAGCACACGCAGCCATGCTCAAAGACGTAGAATCCATCAAAGAAACACTCAACAAATCAATAGCAGGTGGCTCCACAGTCACAGAGGCAGCTAAAATCAACAACCTAAAGTCAGAAAAAAGAACCGCCCTCACATATAGAAACCTCAAACAATCAGAAAGAGGCGGAGTAACAGAAACAGACGCTCAAATCTTCGAAAACGCCACCATCACTGACAACAAATCATTCAGCATTAAAAACGTCGAAGAACCAAACCAAGCCACACTCGTCTACCTTCACAAAAGAGAAGTGAAAGACACCACAGAAACAACAGAAACCCGCCTCCGTGAACAACAAAGAAGCTCAGTCAGCCTCCAAGACGCTATCTTCCGCTCATGGATGGATAAAGCCAACGCTGATGCCAACATCCCAAAGATGAGCTTCAACTAAACATCAACCTACCCATCACTTATAAACAACCCGTGAGCACAGAGCTACATGACATCTTCGATGAAGCCAACGGCTCACTCGCAATCGGCGAATTCGATCAAGCCATCAAAGGCTACCGCAAATGCGTAGCCCTAGATGATAACTTCTTCGATGGCTGGCAAGCACTCGGCATGGCTCTCATGAAAGTCGGCCAAATCAAAGAAGCCATCGGCTGTGGCCTCCAAGCAGTCACCCTCCAACCCAACGACCTCCTCGCCTGGACAGCACTCTCACAAATGTACGTCCAAGACGAAAACATCCCAGAAGCTGAAGCCGCAAAACAAAATGCCACCATCCTCGGCATCGGCGGCAAGGTAGACAAAACCAGAGACTAAGTCTCCTAAACCCATGTAACACCCCATCATGTCTGATACCTTTTACACCACAACAGCCATCGACTACACTAACGGCAAACCACACATCGGCCACGCCTACGAAAAAATCCTAGCAGACGTCATCACACGCTACCGTAAACTCAGCGGAGACAACGCATACTTCCTCACAGGCGTCGACCAACACGGACAAAAAGTCCAACAAACCGCAGAAAAAGAAGGCATACACCCAGCAACATACGTCCGAAAAACAACCAAAAACTTCACTAACGCCTGGAACAAACTACAACTAAACTACGACGGCTGGGCAGAAACCACTGACGAACGCCACAAAAAATGCGTCACAGACATCCTCCAAAAACTCCACGACCAAGGACAAATCTACAAAAAACAATACAAAGGATTCTACTCCATCAAACAAGAACAATTCCTAACCGACAAAGAACGTGACGAAGAAGGTAACTTCGGACCAGAATGGGGAGATGTAGAAGAACGAGACGAAGAAAACTACTACTTCAAACTCAGCGACCACGTCCAATGGCTTCGTAACTTCATAGAAACAAACAACGACTTCATAATACCCAAATTCAGAAAAGCAGACGTCCTCAACGCCATCGAACGCTCAGAAGACACAGACCTCTGCATATCCCGCCCCAAAGAAAGACTACGCTGGGGAATCGAACTCCCATTCGACCCCGACTTCGTCACCTTCGTCTGGTTTGACGCACTCATCAACTACATCTCATTCGCAGGATACAATAAATCACCAGACTCAGACCTACCAGACTTCGACAAACTCTGGCCAGCAAACCTCCACATCATCGGAAAAGACATACTCGTCCCCTCTCACTCCATCTACTGGCCATGCATGCTACACGCCATAGGATTCACAGACCAACAAATGCCAAAACTACTCGTTCACGGCTTCTGGAACCTAAACAGCGGAAAAGTCTCAAAAAGCGAAATGACCCCTCAGCAAGCCGCCCTCATGGACCCAGTCAACCTAGTAGACAAATTCGGCGCAGACGCCATTCGCTACTACCTAGTCAGAGACATACACACCGGCAAAGACTCAAACTTCGACCCAGAAAGACTCATCATGCTATTCAACACAGAACTAGCTAACAACCTCGGAAACCTCTGCAACCGTGGACTCAGCATGACAAAAAGATTCCTCAACGGAACAACAGCGAAAAGCGAATACGATGACCAACTCAGCAAAGACCTCCGCCAACAATCCATAACCACCATCGCAACATACAAAGACGCAATGGACCGCTACGCCATCTCAGAAGCCCTAGAAGCAGTCATAAAATACATCACCCTCTGTAACCAATACACTGACAAACAAGCACCCTGGTCACTCGCTAAAGACGACTCCAAAACACCCGAGCTCACCACCGTCCTAGGACACCTCACTCAAGTAGTAGCAATAGTCTCCGTCCTCCTCAAACCCATCATCCCCTCCGCATGCGAACGCATCCAAAATCAACTCAACGCCCCATTCCTCGAAGACATCAACATCAACAACCTCAAATGGGGCATAATCCCCACAGACCACCCACTCGCTAAACCAAAGCCAGTATTCCCACGCATCTCCCTAGAAGAAGAATAACCCACTTACAAACTCCATGAGACCACCATCACTCCAAACCCAATCCGTCTCAGACGCCTTCCACCAACAAAACTGGCAACACGAAATCATAGAAGGCAGAGAAGTCATATCAACCGCATTTGACGCCCACCACACGCGCGTCCAAGTCTTCGCCCAAGCATTCACTCAGCTAAACGCACTCAGCGTCGTCGGTGAAACATCCATGCCAGTTGACGAAGTCAAACTCTCATTCCTCCTAGAACTCCTCCACCGAGCTAACAAACAAATGAACCTCGGCGGACTAGAATACGACCTAGACAGACAACGTGTCGTCTTCCGCATCACCAACATCTTCGAAAAAGAAAAATACGATCCAGACATCATCTCCACCATGGTCCACTGCACCATCGCAGAAATTGACCGCATCACCCCATACTGCTCCATTATCCAACAAACTGCAGACGACCTCATCGAGGACCTAAACATCGAGCGTCTACTCCTCAGAGAAGACCTCATCCCCCCCGTCCCAGGCGATGAAGACCTCATCTAATCCACCTAAGCAATAAAGCAACAA
>CALGZA010000023.1 GCA_937934595.1 uncultured Verrucomicrobiales bacterium
CCAATGTCAGGCGTCTCCCCATCAAACTCTATCGTCATCGGAACAGCCTGAGCATCCGCCGCACAACACGTCATCATCAGCCTAAACAACCGCATCCGCCTCCCATTCACATTCCGCTTAGGCTCATTCCTTAACTTCGCCTCAGTCTCCACATACAACCCATTGATAACCTTCTCCTGAACCGTATCACCAGCGGAAAAAAACAACTCAAATATATTCAACATATAAGCCCCATCAGGCGCCTTACTCGTAGACTTCTCAAGCGTCTCAAGAGTAAAAGGCGGCAAATCATTAAAACTAAAATCAGCCGAACTCACATCCATCTCACTCAACGCATCCTGCCTCGCCTCACTCACACCATGCGTCGTCCAACTCAACGAACAAAACATCGGGATCGCCACAATCAATAAACCCACAAATGGATTCATATCACCACCATGATCATGACCACACCCCCCAGCCACACCAGCTGTCAAAAAACTAAACACAGCCACTACCATCGCAGCCATACCACCTACCAAAACATAAACATGAAACTTATCCTTCAAATAAGCACCCAGCCTATCATGCTGATAAAAATACAACATCATCAGAGCAATCAACAAAATCACCACACTCATCACCCTCCGCTCCAAAACCTTCATACCCTACCCCCATCTACCACAGAATCACGAAACAAACCCCGAAACGGCTCAAACTCCTGCCAAGAAACCGACAACAACCCTATCACAACAAACAACCCTACCGCCAAATAAAACAAAAAACTCCTCCGCATCACCGTCTGATACAAAAACAACAACTTCACATCCAACATCGGCCCCAGAACCATAAACGCCATCTTAGAACCTATCCCCACACCACGTAACGTAGCAGCCATAAACGCATCAGAAGTACTACACACACTCAACACAAAAGCCAAAACCATCATCCCCCCAGTCTCCATCCATACACTATCCATATACTTCGTAGTCACCTCCTGATTCAACACATACCAAATATTAAACATCGCCGTCAAACACACACCTATCGTAAAATAAACTGCCACATCCACACAATCCTGAACCCCTGACCGAATAGCCATCACCACCCTATTCCCATCCCCTCCATGATCATGATCATGATCGTGATCGTGATGCCCATGACCACACTGAGCATGAACATCACCACGCTCTACAACATGACCACACCCATCCTTATCATCACCATGGTCATGATCATGCCCACAACATCCCTTCTCACCAGCATCCTCATCATCAGACTTCTTATCCCTCACAGAACGTAACGTCTTCAACAAAGAATCACGTAGCACCTTCTCCACAGGAATAGCCAATAAAATCACCCCAACAAGCACCGCCACCCCATACCCCATCCCTATCCGTGACAAAACCACCCACCACTGATCCTGATCACTAAACGCATGCCAAGTACTCCATATCGTCACCGGATTCACAATCGGCGCCGCCAACATATAAGTAAAAGCACAACTCACCGGTAACCCCTTAGACACAAGCCGCCTAATCACAGGAACCACCGCACACTCACAAACCGGCAACACCAAACCCATCAACCCACAACTAAAAATAGCCATAAACCTATTCTTAGGAAGTAACCTATCCATCAAAGAACTCGGCATATAAACATCAATAAAACCACTAATCATTGTCCCCAGCAGAATATACGGCGCACCCTCTAAAAAAAGAGAAAGAAAATTCAGCGCAAAATCCGCCTGATGATTGCCCATATAAAAATTCATATACAAACAAACTCATGCAATACCATTACCCACAAAGCAAGCCCCAAAACAAACACACTACGCATATACACCAAACTAGCATCCCTCAAAACAATGACCATCACAGATAATGCATAAAATTATATACCCCCCCAACACAAACAACCAAATATCAACCAAAGTGTAAAAAATACACTTCACCCTTGCCCCCTTTCAAAAACTCCTCTAAAACACCAGCATGACATCACCTCTATTAACAGACTTATACCAAATCACCATGGCATACGGCTACTGGAAAAACAACATGGCAGAACAACAAGCCGTATTCCACCTCTTCTTCCGCCGTGCCCCATTCGGAGAAACCGCAGCCATAGTCGCAGGAACATGCCCCGCACTAGACTACCTAGAGCAACTAAAATTCACAACCGAAGAATGCCAATACCTCCAAACCCTCACAGGCAACGATAACCAACCCCTATTCGAACCAGAATTCATCAGCTACCTAAAAAACATCAACTGGAGCCTCAACGTAGAAGCCATCCCAGAAGGAAACCTAGCATTCCCAAATGAACCCCTCCTCAGAGTCAGCGGCCCACTCATCCAGTGCCAACTCGTAGAAACAGCCCTCCTTAACCTAATAAACTTCCAAACACTCGTCGCCACTAAAGCCGCCAGAATCTGCCAAGCCGCAGCAGGAGACGACGTCATGGAATTCGGCCTCAGAAGAGCACAAGGACCAGACGGAGGACTAAGCGCCAGCCGCGCAGCATACATCGGCGGATGCATCGCCACATCTAACGTCCTCGCAGGTATGCAGTTCGGCATCCCAGTAAAAGGAACTCACGCTCACAGCTGGGTCATGAGCTTCCACTCAGAAGAAACCGCATTCAAAGCCTACATAGACGCCCTCCCTAACAACGCCATCCTACTAGTCGACACCTATGACACTGTCCAAGGTGTCAAAAAAGCCATCAAAATCGGCAAACTCCTAGAACAACAAAACCAAAAACTACTAGGAATACGACTAGACTCAGGTGACCTAACAGACCTCAGCATCAAAGCTCGCATCCTCCTCGACCAAGCCGGAATGAAAACCACCAAAATAGTAGCCAGCAACGACCTAGACGAAAACACCATCACAGAACTCAAACAAAAAGGAGCCAAAATAGACCTCTGGGGCATCGGCACCAAACTCGCCACATGCTATGACCAACCCGCCCTCGGAGGAGTCTACAAACTAGGAGCCATCCTCAACCAAGACGGAACTTGGAACCCAAAAGTCAAACTCTCAAATGACCTCATAAAAGTCTCTAACCCAGGCACCCTCCAAGTCCTCCGCACCACAGACAAAAAAGGAAACATAACAGCAGACCTCATATTCGATGAAAACCACGGCCTAACAAACCACAACCCACCTCCTAACAGCACCCACCTCCTAAAACCCGGACTCAGAAACGGCAAAAGAATCCTCCCAAAAACCCCCATCGCCCAAACCCGCTCCACAGCCACCAACCAATGGAAAAACCACAAAATCAACAACACCCTAGGAAAAACCACCACCATCACCCTAGACCCACACGTTGACCAAACCAAACAAAAACTCGTAACAACCAACAACAACCAACAACAACCAAAATAACTAAAAGCTAAAAGCTAACCATGCACACCTACAAATACCCACGCGCCGCACTCAGCGTAGACTGCCTCATCATCGGAGACTCACCAACAGGCAAACACATCCTCCTCATAGAACGCAAAAACCCACCCCATCAAGGCAAATGGGCATTACCAGGCGGATTCCACGACCCTGGAGAAACCGTCGAGCAAGCCGCCGCCAGAGAACTCCATGAAGAAACCGGACTCAAAAACATCCCCCTAAAGCAACTCGCCGTATTCAGCCACCCAGACAGAGACCCTCGCGAGCAAGTCATCTCCATCCCACACATCGGCAAAGTCAACATCGCAGAAGTAAACCCAATAGCCAATGACGACGCCAAACAAACAAAATGGTTCCCCCTCCACAACCTCCCCCCACTAGCCTTCGACCACCAAAAAATCATCACCTCAGCAACCTCAGCAACCTCAGCAACCTCAGCAACCTCAGCAACCCATAATACACCCTCATCAACCCCATCATCAAAAAACAACCTAAGCACAAAAAAATCCAAAACCTAAACCCAAAACACCCCGCAAAATAAAAACACTCATCAAACTACCACCATTCAGGCCACGCCACTGAAAAAGTCTCCCCCAGCGTTACCAGCTAATTCCAGTTTATAAAAAACCTAACAGTTCGTGGTGCGCTTTTTGGGTTAGCCTCATAAATGAACAAAATCCTACACATTATTGACTATTCAGACACTGGGAGTATATAGTTTCTCGCTATTTGCTTGTCGTTTTATTCTGCTATGAATTGTGAAAATTTCAGACTATTGATGACCCTTGTTTTTGCTAGGAAATGCTCTTACGCCGATTATTTCATCTGTCTCAGTATTAACAATAATTAACAAATAGTTTCCTCCCATTTTTAAAAAACCTACTATAGATTTAACATCTGACATGAATGGGTATTTACCTTCAAGCAATAGCTTCCCTTTTTCAATTTTGTATAAAAAAATACTGAAATCACCCTGTTTTCGGGTAGGCATCAAGGTCATTTTTACTTTTGGTGCAATATTCTGATGCTCTAAAACTACATGAAAACCATCTTTATTAAAAAGATCAATAGAACCTGGCGTTATAATAAGAAGATAAAAGCAAATTAATAATTTCATAATTTAATCGGATAATATCAGCCATCTTCTCAGGCTCTTCACGCGCTCGGGTTATAAGTTCTTCTCTTATT
>CALGZA010000024.1 GCA_937934595.1 uncultured Verrucomicrobiales bacterium
CCAGCTCAAAACCCTCTTCAGCCTCAATAATTTTTCCACTAGTCCCATGAATCAGAAGAATCTTGTCAGGCTCACCACCAACCTCGACTAAATAGTAATCACCAACAGGAGCAACTGATCGGACCACGGAATACTTAGGGAAATTCACTTCCCATAAAAAAGCATCATCATTGATTGAGTATAATCTAAAGGCTCTTCCATCATCTTCTATGATAATAATTTTATCAGAACCCTCAAAGCCGTGGACTTTACCAACATACCTGTTTTTTACATTTATATTTTCCATACAACACGTTTCTAATAACTTTCACCACTATGTATCCTAGCACACATCACCGGCTTCATATCAAGTTTTATTAAACACAGCAAAAACAAAAACAGCAGATTTCCCCATAAAATTCTACGCAGGAGGTGCAGGAATAGCTCTAGGATTAGCTTCACTACATTGGAGCTGCGTCATCATCGATGTCGTCCTGTACTTATTATCTGCGTTATCTCTCGGAGATATCAGCATTAGTTAATAAAAATCAATCGCCCCATCTCTATTCTAACATAATTACGCACCTAAAATCATCAAATCAGACAATTTCAGTTTATTCTCTGATAAGATTTATCTGCTTGACTTTACCCTAATTGAAAACATAAACATCACATTAATAATAAGTTATAATTAAAAATCAGTTTCACATACAATAGATCAATATAATGAAAATCAAAAATATAAAGAAAACATCCTGCCTCCTAACTAGCCTTGTACTCTCCACAAATATAATCACCAAAGCACAACAACTACCTGATCCAGACGGCTTACCCGCCGACATGACTAAACCTGTCAAAGTCTTCATCATCATGGGCCAATCCAATACTCTAGAATTCGGCAATGTCGCCGGTATTACAACGGATGGCACACTAGAACACGCCACCAAAACAGAAAACCTATACCCCTTCATGATCGACAATGCTGGAAACTGGACCACCAGACAAGACGTCCGGAACGTTTCAGCCATGGAAAGAAGGGGATCGATGAATGTATACAGAAATGACTGGCTTACAGTTAGCGGTAATAAAATCGGCATCGAAATTGGCATCGGCCACCAGCTCGGTAACGCCCTTAATGAACCCGTCATGATCCTCAAAAGTTCCATCGGTAATCGCGCACTCGGATGGGATCTTCTGCCTCCAGGTAGCAGGCAATACGAATTCGATATCCCAGACTCATCAGGAAATAACACAACATACGTATTCCCAGGATACAAAGGAAGCCCTGAAAAGTGGGTCAAAGGCACAGAACCCGTCCCCATAGGCTGGTATGCAGGCCTTCAATATGATGCCGATACCAGAAACGCAAAAACCATACTCAGTGAATTAGACAAATACTACCCAGGTGCTACCAACTATGAAGTCGCCGGATTCCTCTGGTGGCAGGGGGATAGAGACTCTCGTAGCCCCGCACACACAGCAATGTACGAAAAAAACCTAGTCCAACTCATCAAATCACTGAGAACTGATTTTAATGCACCTAACGCAGCATTCGTAACAGCTTCCCTTGGCCAATCTCTAGAAAATGACTCAACCTCTAATCATGGAAAAATTCTCCAAGCCATGAAATCCGCAGCAAGCGATAAATACCAACAAGAGCTCGGCGACAACATCGGCTTTGTTTACACAAACCCATTATCTAAAGGTGGAACATCAGGAGGACACTACAACGGTAACGCTCAAACATACATGAATGTCGGGTTAGCCATGGGTAAAGAAATGATAAAACAGCTCGAAGGTGACACTGCAGACCCCAATAGCGCCATTGAAATATGGCGTAAAGAAACATTCACACCCAACGAAGCTGCCATCTCTGGAAACGCTGCTGATCCTGATAAAGACGGAATTAAAAATATTATCGAATACGCTATTGGAACAGACCCTAAAGTCAAAAATACAACCGATGCAATCCAATTAGAAAAAACAGGAAATACCATTACCCTGACTTATAACAAAAACAATAATGCTACAGACATAGACCTAAGCGTTGAATACTCATTCGGCCTAGAAAGCTCAAGTTGGAATCTACTAAGCACTAACCCTGTAATCACTCCAACCCCTGGAAATGTCGATCAAATGAAAGCCACTATCACCGTCCCAAGTTCTGAGAAAACACGCTTCTACAGACTAAAGGCTTCTATGAAATAAAATAGTCCGTTCCAAAATCAAAAAACAAACCCAAACTTGAATTCAACCTCCCTACTTCCAACATCACTGCCAGATCGCCCAAATCAGTAAGACTCCCCCACCTAAAATCAACGCCCCAAAGCCGGCACAGCCATCCCATACTGCTTCCAAAACATCAAATGAAAAGCATTATGCCCCTCTAACTTCTCCCCCTCATTCACCATCAAAGGCAGCGCCCTCTCCCACCAAGCATGATAATGATCCATCATCCTTCGCACCACATCAGGATGATCCCCAGCCACATCCCTCTTTTGTAAAGGATCTCTCCTAACATCATAAAGCCTATCACCCACCAGTCGCCAGCGCTCACTCCGTAAAGCAAACCCCTTATCCCTAGTAGGCTCTCTCATATAACCCCACCGGCCACCATGAAACACACTCAAACGGTCCGGCCACACCTCAGAAGAAGCAGTCGGATCTTCTAACAAACCCACAAAACTCCGCCCCGCTAACTTATCTTCCTCCTTTATCGCAGCACCAGTAATCGCAGCCAAAGTAGGTAATAAATCATAATGCCTAACCAGCCTATCACATCGCTCCCCACCATTTATCCTACCCGGCCACCGTATGAAAAACGGAACCCTAGTACCACCCTCATCCAAGCTCCCCTTCTTCCCCCTCATACCACCATTCCATGCATTCCCAGCCACATTCGGACCATTATCAGACATAAATATAAAAATCGTATCCCGCCCTATACCCCACTCATCCAGCTGAGCCAATAGCCCCCCAACGCGTTCATCAATATTACAAATCATCCCATAAAAACCCTGCTGCTTATAACTATAACCAGCCTTCTCAAATGGAACCTTATAACGCGAGCTACAAATAAACGGCCCATGAGGAGCATTAGTCGCTAAATAAGTAAAAAAAGGCTTACCTCTATCCTTCACCTCCTTCATCCAGCCTATGGCCCTATCAAAAAAAACATCCGTACAAAAACCCTTCGTCTTCACAAACCTATTATTATGAAGAACAAACGGATCAAAATACTTATTCCACGGCGCATCACCACTCGAACCCGGAAAACTATGCCCTATACCACCAGCACCATGCATAAAAACCTCATCAAATCCTCGCCTATCAGGCCTATACTCAGAACCATCACCCAAATGCCACTTACCAAACATCCCAGTACTATAACCATTATCTCTCAGCATCTCAGCCATAGTAGGAACCCCTAAAGCCATCCGCTCACGCTCAAAAATCGTATGAGTCACACCCACATAAAAGGGATCTCTACCAGACATAAGCGCAGCCCGAGTCGGCGCACAAGTCGGACTTGCATGAAACGCATCAAAACTCAGACTCTCACCCCTCAACTTATCCAGATTCGGCGTCTTCAACACAGGATGCCCATGACTACTCATATCCGCATAACCCTGATCATCAGTCACCAACAAAATAATATGAGGCTTACCACCACCCAACAATGACTCCCGCCCCATACACCAAGAACCACCCATCACCAGTGCCGCCATACTCACCACCACCATTACCAACCCTTTATAACCAATCTTCACCCCTCCCCTATAACCCTAAAACACACCCATGACAAAACATTGATATCAAAAAAACCATCAAACAGTAAACAACATCATACCAAAAATCAAAAAACAAGACACACTTCAACCTTGGCAAAACCCACACACTAAAGTTAAATGCCATAACGTAATCACACACAAAATCTCAACCACCAATTTCCCGCCGTCATGACACCCTATCACCCAGCATTCACTCCAGACTCATCAGGCTCACTCCACTCACTCACCAACGAAAAAGACAACTGCGGCATGGGAGCCATCGCCAACATCAACGGAACACCATCATACGACATCCTCAGCAAAGCCATCGAATCCGTCTGTAACATGACCCACCGTGGCGGAGTAGACGCAGACATGAAAACAGGTGACGGATCAGGCATCCTCTCTCAAATCCCCCGCAAACTCTTCAAACAAGAAGCAGAAAAACTCGGCGCCACAGTCACAGACCCCTCAAACCTAGCTGTCGGCGTATTCTTCCTGCCTAACAATAACCCATCCGCCTCAGATAACATCATCAACCTCACTGAAAAAACATTCAAAAACCGTAACATAGAAATCATCGGATGGAGAGACGTCCCAGTAGCACACAACGAACTCGGACTCGTAGCCCAGAAATCATGCCCTAATATCAAACACCTCATCATAACAAAACCAGAAAACTGGTCAGAACTCCAATTCGAAAGACAACTCTACCTCTGCCGTAGAACCATCGAACACGCCACATCAGACATAGAAAACTTCTACATCCCATCACTCTCCAGTCGCCTCATCAGCTACAAAGGGCTTGCCATGCCAGCCACCCTAAAAGCATTCTACCTAGACATGCAAAACCCAGACTTCGAGACCGCCATCGTCGTCTACCACCAACGCTTCTCAACCAACACATTCCCAGCATGGCCACTCGGCCAGCCATTCAGAATGCTCGCTCACAATGGCGAAATCAACACAGTCAGAGGTAACCGTAACTGGATGGCATCACGTGAAGAATTCTTCGCCTCAGACGTCTGGGGAGATGACATCGACCTCGTCAAAAACCTCCTCAGCGACAACGAATCAGACTCAGCATCACTAGACCACTGCCTAGAACTACTCACCCTCTCAGGACGTGAAATAGAACACTCCATGTGCATGCTCGTCCCACCAGCATTCCGCCATGACACAGAAATCTCAGAAGACCTCCGCTCATTCTACGCATACCACCGCTCATTCTCAGAACCATGGGACGGCCCAGCTGGCCTCGTATTCACAGACGGAACCAAAATCTGCGCAGGACTTGACCGTAACGGCCTGCGCCCATCACGCTTCGCACTATCAGATGACGGACTCCTATACATCGGCTCAGAAATAGGATGCATCGAATGCAATGAAGGTAACATCATCAAAAAAGGTCGCCTCGGCCCAGGACAAACAATCGTCGCTAACACCGCAACAGGCAAACTAGAATCCAACAGCGAAGTCAAAGAACGCCTCGCCAAAAAAGCTCCATACGGTCGCTGGGTAGACGAAAACCGCGTCGTCCTAAGAGACTACGTATCACCAGAACCCATCACTCCAACAGTAGACATTGACCCCATAACTCTCTCGCGCCAACAAATAGCTAACGCTGTCTCATCAGAAGAACTAGACATGGTCTTCCCACCCATGATCAAAGGCGCCCAAGAAGCAGTATACTCCATGGGTGACGACATCCCACTAGCCGTCCTCTCCAGCTACCCAAGACTCCTCTTCACCTACTTTAAGCAACTATTCGCCCAAGTCACCAACCCACCCATAGACCCCATAAGAGAATGGGCAGTCATGACCCTCTCAGCCGGACTAGGTGCCGAAAATAACCTCCTCAGCGAAACCCCAGAACACGCTCGCGTCCTCGCACTAGAATCAGCCATCCTCCTAGAACACGAAATAGACCGTATCAAACAAATGGACGAATACGGATTCAAAAGCAGCACCATAGACACCACATGGCCACTCACTGACGGTGCCGCAGGTCTAGAAAACGCCATCAAAAACGTCTGCTCAATCGTCGAAAAAGCTGTCGATGAAGACACAGACATCCTCATCCTCTCAGACCGCGCAGCTAACATAGACAGAGTAGCCATCCCATCACTCCTCATCACAGGAGCCGTTCACCACCACCTAAACCGTGTCAAAAAACGCCTCCGCGCATCACTCATCGTAGAAACCGCAGAAGCTCGTGACACTCACCAAATCGCCTGCCTATTCGGATTCGGAGCCACCGCCGTCTGCCCATACCTCGGCTACGCTACCGTACGCCAAGTCGTCGCAGCAGACACAAAAGCTAAACTAGGCGAAGCCATGAGCCCAGAAAAAGCCATGACAAACTACCGCAAAGCCCTCGAAAAAGGCCTGCTTAAAATCATGTCCAAAATGGGAATCTCAGTCCTAAACTCATACCAAGGAGCCCAAATCTTCGAAGCAGTCGGAATCGGAAAAGAAGTCATGGAACTATGCTTCACAGCATGCCAATCTCGCATCGCAGGCATCGGATTCACTGACATCGCAGACGAATCCATCATCCGCCACAAAGCAGCATACGCAGACATCATCGAAAAAGGCATCCCCACCACACAACCACTCAAACTAGACGACCCAGGATACTTCAGATACAGAAAATCAGGTGAACGCCACGCACTCACCACAGACGTCATCAAAAACTTCCACACATTCGTCAAAGACAACAAAAGAGAAGACTATGACGCATACGTAAAAGCATCCATAGAAACCCACCCAGTCACCATCAAAGACCTATTCGAATTCGTACCACTCGCATCAGGCCCCGTCCCCCTCACAGAAGTAGAACCCATAGAAAACATACGCCGCCGTTTCACCACCGCAGCCATGTCAATGGGAGCACTCTCCCCAGAAGCACACGAAACTCTCGCCATCGCCATGAACCGCATCGGCGCAAAGTCAGACTCAGGTGAAGGCGGTGAAGACCCTAACAGATTCCTACCATACCCAAACGGTGACCTAGCACGCTCAAGCATAAAACAAGTCGCCTCCGGCCGCTTCGGAGTCTCAGCACACTACCTAGTCAACGCTGACGAACTAGAAATCAAAATGGCTCAAGGCGCCAAACCCGGAGAAGGAGGACAGCTCCCAGGCCACAAAGTAAATGGCATCATCGCCAGACTCCGAAACACCCAGCCAGGTGTCCAACTCATCTCCCCCCCTCCCCACCATGACATCTACTCCATAGAAGACCTAGCGCAGCTCATCCACGACCTAAAAGAAATCAACCCCACAGCCAAAGTCACCGTCAAACTCGTATCAGAAGCAGGAGTAGGAACCGTCGCAGCAGGAGTCGCAAAAGCATCCGCAGACAACATCCTCATCTCAGGCCACGATGGCGGCACAGCAGCATCACCACTATCATCCACAAAACACTGTGGACTACCATGGGAACTAGGTCTCGCAGAAGCCCAGCAAACACTCCTCCTAAACAACCTCAGATCCCAAGTCACACTCCGCACAGACGGAGGAATGAAAAACGGTAAAGACATCGTCACAGCAGCCATACTCGGTGCAGAACAATTCAACTTCGGAACCATCGCCATGATCGCCATGGGTTGCGTCTACGTCCGTAAATGTCACCTCAACAACTGCCCAGTAGGAGTTGCCACAACAGACCCAAAATGGAGAGCCAAATTCAAAGGAACACCAGAACAAGTCGTCAACTTCTTCAACGCAGTCTCACAAGAAACACGTGAAATAATGGCTAGCCTCGGCGTCAAAAAACTAGATGACCTCATCGGACACCCAGAACTACTCAAACAACGCCACGTAAATGATCACCCAAAGGCTAACACCCTAAACCTAGATCCCATCCTTAAAAACGTCATCCCAGAAACAGCCAAAGCACTCAACATCCCAGAATCAAAAATCTCAAGAATCTGCACCGAAGATCGAAACGACGGTAACCATATCCCTGAGCTAGATATCCAAATACTAGAAGACATCAAACAAAAACAAGGAATCAAAGAATTCAGCGAACTCGCTGACAGAGCTCCCATCTCACTAAATTACAAAGTCATTAACACCAACCGTAACCTCGGAACACGCCTCTCCGGACGCGTCGCAGAACACTTCGGAAAAGACGGACTCCCCTGCGGATCCATCATACTCAACCTCACAGGATCAGCCGGTCAATCATGCGGCACCTTCCTAACCTCAGGCATCCAACTCAACATAACCGGTGAAGGAAATGACTACGTCGGAAAAGGAATGTCAGGTGGCCGTATCACAGTCAAACCACACCCAAACCACCAGTTCGATCCAGCAAAAAACTCCATCGTAGGTAACACATGCCTCTACGGAGCTACAGCAGGAAGACTATTCATCAACGGCAGAGCAGGTGAACGCTTCGGCGTCAGAAACTCCGGTGCTCACGCCGTCGTCGAAGGCTGCGGCGACCACGGATGCGAATACATGACCAATGGACTCATCGTCATCATAGGCACCACAGGTAAAAACTTCGGCGCAGGAATGTCAGGAGGCTCAGCCTACGTCTATGACGAAGACGGCATCTTCCAATCACGCATCAACACAGAAATGGTAGCAGCTCTCCCAGTCCAGCGTGAATCAGATAAAAAAGAAGCCAAGGCCCTCATCGAAGACCACGCCAAATTAACACAATCACCAAGAGCCATCGCACTTCTACAAAACTGGGAAAAAACCTGTAAAAAACTCATCCGCGTCATCCCTAAAACTAAAGCAGCACTTGAAGCCGCTGAAGAACAACACGAGGCCGCATCAACTCCAAAAGCAAAAACATAAACACAGAACCCAAAATCTAACAAAACCACAAAAGCCCGCTAGAATAAATCTCTAGCGGGCTTTTTACAACAAGTAGCAAAATAAATCAGCTCTGCTGCTGCTTCCAAATATATTGAAACGACTACCAACCCAGTATAACTGTGAAAATGGTATTACTTCCATTTGTATAATCTGTCTTAACAATTCATAGCATACACCCATAAACTACAGCGACTCATATTCTTGACCTCTGCCACCACTATGCTAAAAACAATCCTACCTAATAATTTTTAAATTCGTTCATGCCTACACCTACTCCAAACATACCAGCCAATAGTTACCTCAAATACGAGCAAGAAGGAGATCAATCTATCATCACCGGTAACTCGCCTGTCCCAGGTGATCATCCTGAAGGCTTACTTAAATTTCTCCGAAAAATAGAAGAATTATCTCATTCAAATTGGCTAGTTCACCCACTAGGTAAGATGATCATTACCATCCTCATACTTAACACCATAATAATAACTCTAATAATCACTAGTAAATTTTTATGGATTTTATGCGCCCCCTTTCTAATGGTATACGTACTGTTTTTCTTCCTATTAAAATCTATGAGCAAATTCCGTAATCAAGGAGCCGCTGCTATAATAAATTCTAACAAGAATCAGTCCGCATCATGGGAACTTACTGTATCGAGTAGCCAAATCAGATACCACTACGGAGAATACTCTCAAAAAGCAGATGAAACTGTCATCAACTCTAAAGACATCAAAAACTTCAACATCTCTCCTGAAGGATTTCTCTCAGTTGAATTAATATCTAGCCAATCAGTAAACACTCAATCAGCTAACATCACAGGCATCCTTAGCCCACAAGATCAAGAATGGCTATTAGAACATTGCTCCCATCATATAAAGAAACAACCAACTGAAGAGCAATCCTACAGCCAATCCATCAAAGTCAAAGAAGCAGGTCCTACCCCTAAAGACCTAAAAATCATCGAAGACACCCCAAGCTCATTAATCCTTACAAGCTCAACAACAGTACGATCCCGCATCTTTAGCACAGTTGCCACAGTAATTGTGGCTTTCGTCATATACTACTATTTTAAAGACTATTTCATCTCATTATTCTTCAGAGAAGCACAAAGTGTCACAGAATTCTTAGATAAATCCCCGCTTTACTGGAAATTAATTACAGCAGTCTCTCTCATTATCATTCCTTGCTCCATAATATACAGTATCACATGGAAAATCTTTGGCAAAAACTGCGTTCAAGCTAATGGCCAAGGCATAAAAATATCCAGAAAAGCTCTCGGATTAGGCACTACTCATAATATACCTAGAACCCAAATAAAATCTCTAAAACAAATTACCTGGACAGTAAGCTCAGGAGGTAGCAATAGCAAAGTAAGAATCAAACACTGGAACCTCGAAATAGAAGGCAATAGAACAATCAACATACTAGATAAGTCAAAAAAACACTCATTCGAAACCGTAGATTGGCTCGGCAGACGCCTATCAAACATCCTATCCATACCCTACACCAAAGCATACGAAGACGAATAAACCCAAACAACAGATAAATCACCATCACATAATTAACCTCCCAATCCCACCATACATATTGAATCCGCCGACTAAAACATTGGCTCACTATGAAAACTCATAGTATCCCCAGAAAAAGGATGCCTAAACCTTAACTCAGTAGCATGTAACTTCATCGCCACCCCCTCTAACGCATTACCATAAAAAGGATCCCCTACTATCGGAACCCCAAGCCCCCTCTCATGTGCAGAATGAACACGTAGCTGATGTGTACGCCCAGTCAATGGCTCAAACTCAACACGAGTCATGCCCCCCTCCACCGAAAGCCTCCTCCACTCAGTAATACCAACCTTCCCATGCTCCTCATCATAAATCTGAAATGGACGGTTATCCACATCCAACCGAAACGGAAGCTCAATACGCCCTGAATCCAAATCTAACAAACCATCTAAAATAGCTACATAACGCTTATATACCTGCCTCTCCAAAAACTGAATCGATAAATCCCTATGCCCCTCAGAAGAAAACGCCAAAACCATAAGACCCGAAGTATCCATATCTAACCGATGCACAGCAGGCTGCTTAATGCAATCAGGATACAACCCCCTCACCCGATGACTCACTGAGTCCAACTTCTCTACCCCCCTCCCAGGAATAGACAGCAACCCACTAGGCTTATTAACAACCACAATATCACCATCCTGATAAACAACCTCTAATAAATCCATCCGATCATCTTCCATAGAAATAAATCAACAAATGCGCACCAAAAGACAACCAGCAAAAAATTTACTTCACTAATTTAACAGATTTAGCCTCTAAATCAGTCCAATATATCACAGATACTTCATCACTCTCCTTGATACCATCTAACATGAAAGTCTTCTGCTTCCCTATACTACTATAACCAGAACTCAACACCTCTTTACCATCTCGTAACAAGCTAACAGACTTAATATACTTAAAGTCTCCAACAACCTTCACCCCGCTGGAATTATACTCAGCTGTGAACGAAGGAAATTTAACCGGTTTAGCGCCTTTCTTAAACTTAATCTTTCTCCTCTTCGTCTTAGACCCAACCATCACATCCACTGTCGCGCTCAACTTAACATCATTCAAATTATCCTTAAAACTCGCATTATACACAATCAAGCTTACTCGTTTACCATCTTTACTTATATTATTTACATGGTGCATCACCCACCCTTCAGCCTTAAATGAACTCCTATCAATACTAGTCATATTCTCCCCCTGAAGAAAAAAAGTCACCTTTAAACCTTTCTTATAGCCAAAAGGCCTATCCATAAAACCCACCTCATCAGGTAATCCAGAAGAGTAAGCCACGGTAACAGGAATCGCTGTCACCTCAGACTTCACTTTCGCAGACAAACAACCAACCATTAGCCCCAACGTAGTGAAAAAGTAAGTTAATAATTTCATATTATTACTAAATTACACATCATAACGAGAGATACAAAGCAAAAAATAAAGACTCATTGCTCCTAATCCATAAACACAATAAAAACACTCATTAAACAAGTTCTCTATAATACATCCAGATTCACCTCTAACCATCTCTCAGCCAGCACTAATAAAGAAAAAAGCAACTCTGCTCCTTCACTGAAACGGTTACAATTTAAGAGAGCAAAAAAATAATCACATCCCACCGTCAAAACCAAACAATGGCGTAGCATATACAGTATTATCAGAACCCCTAGCTACACCAACCCCCTATGGCTCCAGAGTCGTAAAATATTCTTCTTATGCAAAGGGTGATTTCATCCAGTTACGCGTAAACCTCAAAGCTAAATCATCCTTATATACCCAAACATAAGCAACTTTCTCACCATCCTCATATACTACATCCATCAGAGCACGTGTTTATCGCAAAACCAAAAAAATCATTACTCTTTAAAAATCCCCCCTTTAGCAACTATATGAATCATCGAACTAACTTAACTGACTCGACCTTAATTTCCGTCCAATAAGTCAAACTTATCTCATCAGTATCTTTAATTCCTTCAAGCGTAAAAGTCTTAGTTTTTCCTAATTCTCTATACCCCCGACTAAATTTCTCACGACCATCTCGGACAACACTTATAGACTTAATCATTTCATGTTCACCTACAACTTTAACACCGCGCTGATTGACCTCCACAGTAAATCCCAAAAATTTTATTGGCTTGTCTCCTTTCTTAAAAAAAATCTTTCTCGTTTTAGATGAGATTCCATACATCACCTCTATTGCAGCAGAAAGCTTAACATCATCCAAATTACCTTTGAAGCCCTCATTATAAAGATTAAAATTCACACTCTTACCATTAGTAACTAAATCTCTATCTTGGAAAACCCATCCCTCGGCTTTAAAGGACTTCTCATCAACACTCATTATATTGTTTCCTTGAAGTAAAAAAGTTAGCTGCAGACCTTTCTTATAATAAAATGGCCCGTCGCCAAAGCTTACATCGTCAGGCAGACCAGAAGAATATTTAACGGTAACAGGAATCGCGGTAATCTTTGGCTTATCTTGCGCAGACAAAAAACAAGCCATCAGCCCAAGCGAAGAAATAACATAAGTGAATAATTTCATAGTTCTAACATATATACATATTAACGTGCGAAACAAAGTAAAAAAATAATGGATGAAAACCCCTGTCCTTTAAAAAAATCATCTAACCAGCTTAACAGTTTTAACCTTAAAGTCTGACCAGTAAGTCACTCTAATTTCATCAGTATCTTGAATTCCATTAAACATAAATGTCTTACTATTTCCATCGCTCATATCCCTACTACTAAATTCATCACGGCCATCACGGACAATGCTTATAGCCTTAATCAGTGCTTGTTCACCTACTACTTTAACCCCACGCTGATTAGCCTCCAGAGTAAACCCCAAAAATTTAACTGGCTTGTCTCCCTTCTTAAAAAGAATCTTCGTCGTCTTAGTTGTGATCCCAAACAACACATCTACTGCAGCAGAAAACTTGAAGTCATTCAACTTACCTTTAAAACCTTCGTTATAAAGAGTCACAACTAAGTTTTTATCACTAGATTTTTTACAAACACTATATTTCATCGTCCATCCCTCGGCTTTAAATGACTTCTCATCTACACCTAATATGTTTTCTCCTCGCAGGAAGAAGGTTAGCCCTAAACCCTTCTTATGATTTGATGGCTTATTAATGCGATCTAACCCATCTGGCAAAGCAGAACAGTAAGTAATTATAACAGGAATCGCTTTCAAGTCAGACTTGACTTGCGCAGACAAACAACCAGCCACTAACCACAAAGATGTAAAAACGTAAATCAATAAATTCATAATGCTTAGCATTTTATAGACTACAACCAATGAAACAAGACAAAAAATAAACTCACTTATCCTGATTTAGGGCGTCCTCATTTTTAAATGCTGGAAAAACAGCCTTGTACTTTTTATCAAACTATGGCACTTGAGCCGAATGGCTCAAAAAAAAACAAGATCAAATGAATATGCTGGAGGACTCCCTGATGTTATTAAATCCTTTGAGATATTAGCAGATCCTCGTAATTGTAGGGCGAAACGCCACTACTTTGGTGAGATCATCTTTATCGCTCTTACCGCAATGATCGCTAATTGTTACGGATTCAAGGACATGGAGGTTTTTGCTAAGTCAAAAGAGATTACAGCAATACCAAAATTACTTAAGAAATTAGATCTTAAAGGACATACCGTCAGCCTAGATGCCATGGGTTGCCAGTAAAAGATAGCCTAGGAGATTTATATTGCCGAAGCCGATTACCTATTAGCTCTCAAACCTAATCATGGGAACTTATACATACAGGCGGAAGCATTTTTCAAAGATGCTCACTTCATCAAACAAGAAGCAGCCAAAGGTAAGATATTTAGTCATGACGATAGCTCTAGTAAAGGCCATGGAAGGCTTCAAAGAAAAATACTATTATGCACCGATGCTATATACTGGATTGATGAAAAAGAACGTAAGCACTGGCTAGGACTAAAGAGTATTTTATGCATTAAAGAGCACAGGAAAGCAGGGAAATATGATACCACAATAAACCGTAGATACTACCTCACAAGCCATGGACCTAAAGCTACAATGCTACAGAGATTGGTGCGCGAGCATTGGCATATCGAGAATCAATGCCATTGGGTGCCAGACATGGTTTGGGGAGAAGATAATTCACGTGTAAGGAAAGGTAATGCCACAGAAAATATGGCTTTACTAAGAAAGTTAGCTCTAAATCTGATCAAGATCTGTAAGACAGTGAAGAGCTCTATAAGAATTAAACGCCTAAGAGCCTGCTTAGACGAATCCACACTAGAAAAAATAATCACATCCCACCGTCAAAACCAAACAATTGCGTAGCATATACAGTATTATCAGAACCCCTAGCTACACCAACCCCCGTATGGCTCCAGCGTCGTAAAATATTCTTCTTATGCAAAGGTGATTTCATCCAGTTACGCGTAAACCTCAAAGCTAAATCATCCTTATATCCCCAAACATAAGCAACATTCTCACCAGTCTCATACATCCTATAATCACCCATCATAATTCGTGAGCGCTTACCTCCACCCTTGTGATTAACCACCCGTTTACCCCGCTTCTCAAAAACCCCTATCAGATATTCACTATGCCTTCGCGCCAGACCAGAAAGCTCAGAACTGTAAGACAAGGATTGTAAACCAGCAGCACGCCTCTGCGCATTCACACGTGCCACAATCCTCCCCTCCAAGGTCTTAGTTTCCACAGAAACAGAGCGATTAGACTTAGCTATCTCCTCGGCCTCACCAAGATCTTGACCTACACACCCACATACAAAAATCACAAGTGCTAATACTAAACTATTCCAGTAAACTTTAACGTGCATACTCCAGTTTATAAAGGATCACCTATCAAAAGCCAATATAAACTTAACTCATAATCGAAACATCTATAAACCTACAAAATAAATTTTTCAGTCTATAGCCATTCCACACCATAAATAAAGCATCCTCCATGATCAATACAACCACGGTAAGTTCTACTACCCTATCGGCATACCCATATCTTTCTCAGCACCCATTCTAAATATCATCCTATCTCAAAAAACGCTAAAACAGGGTTCATGCACTGGAACAGAAAAGCACAAGAGGCGCTAAATCTGAAAATAGACAAACAACACAACACAAAGGACACCCCATGAAAGCTATAAGAGTTTCTTTGACTTCTCAATAAGAATCCCGTTTCATTGAACCATGAACAAATTCTCACGTTTTACTTTAGCTAGTACCCTCCTCGCACTTGCTCTGACAGTTGCTCTAGGCTCAGCCAAAACCGTCAAAGTCTTCATCCTAGCAGGCCAGTCAAACATGGAAGGCCATGGCATCATTCACAGCACAAAAAATGGTGGCAAAGGCAGCCTAAGACATATCGCCGAAAACAACCAAGCATTCAAACACCTCCTAGACAAAGATGGCGACTGGATAGAACGTAAGGACGTCTCCATCTCATACCTATCAAGAAAAGGTAAACTCAAACCTGGATATGGAGCCAGATCATCACAAATTGGCCCTGAGCTTGGATTTGGACATATAGTCGGTGATGCTATAGATGACCAAGTCCTCCTCATCAAAACTGCCTGGGGAGGAAAAAGCCTAGCCGTCGACTTCAGACCACCCAGCTCCGGCGGACAGGTGGGCCCATTCTACACAAAGATGGTTTCCCTCGTCAGAAACACTCTAGATAACCTAAAAAAAGAATTCCCAAAACTAGGATCAAAATACGAAATCGTCGGATTTGGATGGCACCAAGGATGGAATGACGGGTGTGATATGGCAATGAGCCAAGAATATGAAAAAAATATGCAGAACTTCATTCGAGATGTTCGTAAGGAATTCAACGTACCAGATTTACCTTTCGTCATCGCTGACAGCGGATTCGGTGGCGCGAAAGAAAAAAATGGCCGCAGATTTATTATAAGAGAAGCACAGGCCGCAGCCGCTAAAACTAAAGATTTAAAACTCGTCACATGCATTGAAACCGGCACCTTCTCTCGCGAGGTTACAGAATCACCTACTAATCAAATCTACCACTGGTACAGCAATGCAGAAACCTACTACCTCATAGGGCAAGCTATGGGAAAAGAAATGCTTAAACTCACAGGAGCAAAACCAAAAACAAAAAAGAAAAATAAACGAATGCCTCTCAGAGCATTCCGTAACAATGACGGCTCTAAATCATTCCAAGCCAGATTAAAAAGCTATAACGAAAAAACCGGAAAAGTTACCGTCATCAAAATCAACGGCCTAAGTAGCACATTCAAAATAGACTTCCTACACCCAGAAGACCAACTATACGTTAAAGAAAACAGCCAGTAAAACTGACTAACACACCCTCCCTTAACAAAGTTAAAAATCTCACCGAATGATGATATACCTACTGGTTTTCCTATCTGGCTTCTGCGCCCTCATCTATCAGGTCCTATGGATGAAGCAACTCGGCCTTCTATTCGGTAACACATCACACGCAGCTGGCACCACACTAGCTGCATTCTTCACCGGTCTCGCCCTAGGGAGCTACTATTGGGGGAAAAAATCTGCCACGTCAAAAAACCAACTACGCACCTACTCCTACCTAGAAATAGGAGTGGCTCTAACCGCCCTAATTTACTTCATCATCCACTGGGGATACCTATCCATATACCCATTAGTCTTTCAGAACCTAAATTCAGCTCCCTTGCTAATAGCAGTCAAATTCCTCTTAGCCTTAATACTCATATTCCCACCTGCATTCTGCATGGGCGGAACCATCCCCATCATTGGGCAACACGCCATTAAAAACCCATCCCAATTCGGATCCAAATCCGCCCTTCTATACGGAGTAAATACCCTCGGTGCCACACTCGGTGCATTACTCGCAGGCTTCTTTATGCCTCTCTGGTTTGGCTTCCAACTCACCTGCATCATCGCTATCGCTATCACATGCTTCATTGCCGCCATCGCATTCTTTATTTCACGTAATACAAATGAAAGAAAATCCCCTGTCCATGAAGCATCCACCGTAAATCCATCCACAGAACATAACGCCACTCAACCCCTCAAACAAAAAAATAAAATCTCACTTGCCCTAGTTTGCTTCATCTCAGGATTTGGAGTCCTAGCCCTAGAAGTACTCTGGACACGAATGTTCGCTCTCATACTAGAAAACTCAGTCTACACATTCGCAGCCATCCTTGTAGTCGTCCTCTTATGCCTTGCAGGAGGCGCCGTAATCAGCTCCATTCTCGCTCGCAGATCATGGCAACCCAGCACTGTCCTCACCACTTTACTCATACTCAGCGGACTAGCCATAGCCCTAACACCTAATGCTTTCATGCATCTAACGGATTCTTTTCAGTTCCAGTCTCCCAGAGAAACTTGGGCCAACTTCGTCCTATTCATATTCAAAAAATGCACCCTCATCATAGGCCCTCCAGCTCTATTACTAGGAACTATTTTCCCATACCTTCTCAAAACTCAAGAAACACACACCAAATCACCAGGAAAAACATTAGGAAAACTCGCCACTATAAACACAATAGGCGCTGTCATAGGCTCCATAACATGCGCCTTCCTCCTTCTCGAAATATTCGGACTATGGCAAAGCATGCAAATCATCAGTGCCATATATTTCCTCATAGCCCTTACCATATCCACCAACAATAAGCACACTAACATCATAACCAAAGCAGCCAGCATCGCAGGAATCACCCTCCTTTTCACCACCTTAAATCCAACTCACCTACCCACCACTGGAATCACCGAAGAAGCACAAAATCATACCATACTCAAAACTTGGGAAGGTAGCGACTGCACAGTATCAGTAATCCGTGACAACAATGGTATATCCATAAAAATAAACTCCGACTACGGACTAGGATCAACCAACGGCAGAATCAGACAAGCCTGCCAAGCAGAGATCCCACTCATGCTAAAGCCAGATACCAAATCAGTCTTCTTTCTCGGCATGGGAACCGGCGTCAGCGCTGGCGCCGCACTTTCAGATAAATTCCCAAACATCGAACAAGTCATCACCTGTGAACTTTCCCCTCACGTAATCGAAGCATCAAAAGAATTCATAACCAATGTAAACGGCTCAGATCTTACTCAAGGATTGTTCTCAGACCCACGATCAAAAGTCCTCGCAGAAGACGGAAGACACTACCTCATGGCCACCAAAGAAAAATTCGACATGATTAACGCAGACCTCTTTGTCCCATTCAGATCAGGCGCAGGTAGCCTCTACACAAAAGAACACTTCCAAAATGTAAACCAAAGACTCAATGAAAACGGCATCTTCGTTCAATGGCTACCCACATACCAAGTCACTGAATTCGAATTCCACGTCATAGGAAAAACCATGCTCCAAGTTTTCGATCAAGTATCGCTCATCCGCTGCGACTTCGAATCATTCAACGAAATCGTTGCCTTCGTTGGCCATAAAAACAATACACCACTTCCTCGCTGTGATATCGACGACTCACAAATCAAAACAAAATTCCTCAGAAGTAACGGCAAAGACGATATCTACTCCACACTCAACCCTCAAACCGCTCTCATCTATTACGCAGGAAACATCTCAGAAGCTAAAGACAAATTCGAAAAATACCCCATTAACACCGACGACAAACCCATCATAGAATACATGTCTCCCAGACAATACAGAAACACAGGTGAAGATAAAACACCCTGGTTCGTTGGCCCGTTCTTACTCAAATTCATCAAAGACCTACAAGAAAACTGCCCTCCTGAAAAAGACCCCATCCTAAAAAACCGCGCTCCATCTAACATCCTGCTCCCCCGCGCCGGCAATGCCTTCCAAGAAACAAAACTTTGGGCTCACTTCGGAAACAACACCGAAACACAACGCTCCTGGAAAGAATTTACTATCAACTGGATCAACAACACAAAAGAATAAAAACATTCACTACCAAACACTTACAACAAATCACAACGCACTTATTTCTTTACCTCCACCCTCCTCCAGATATAACCCCATAATGCCAATCAAAACCATTGCACTCATAATCACTTGCATAGGCAACATGCTTTTAATGCAATCCACCATGGCCAAAATAGACTGGCGCATCGACCTACTTCAATCTCAAGGAATCCCCACCACCCCCGAATCACTTAAAAAAACAGCAACTAGCTCAGACACCAACACAAACCAACTAGACATCTATTTCAAACAACTCGGATCTAAAACATTCAAACAAAGAGAACAAGCTCAACTGCTACTCACTGCTCAAGGCTCATCAATAACCAGCTACCTCCTAGCTAAAATGCCTATTTCTAACCCTGAAATAAAAAGCAGGACAGACCAAATCCTCCAGCACCTAGAAGATCAAGATGAATCCATAAAAAACATCATGACTCAGATCGCTGCCAAATCACTTATCATCTCACCAAATGACAGATCTACAAATGGCCAGTTTTATGAATGGTTCGGAACCCAGTCTCAAGACTGCTCTAAAGGATACCGCCAATTCATTTACCAAGGACCAAAAGAAGCCAGATCATTCATAAAAAACAGCCAGCTCGTCATCTCCGGTCAGCGCCAAGGCGAACATGACCAAAGGATCATACTCCAATCACATAAATGGCCTAACAGAAAAAAACACCCTCACCACATCATCGTAAATTGCTCACTAGGCACTACAACCAGAGCATCAAGCTACCACGTTGGTATCACTATCGGTAAAATCAAAGCTCTCATCCACCCAGGTCACCTCGGCGGTGCATTCAGATGTGAACAAATTAACACCAAAAAAGAAATCATCCAAAATTGTCAAATGGGATACACCCCCAGCATAAACCAACTTCATCATTTCCAACTCACTGCCAAGCATATCGAAAATGAAAAGGTCAAACTTTCCATTATCATCAAATCAAAAAATAAAAAACGCTTTGAAAAAAATATTATACTCAATAAAAACGACATTGGTGACTTTAGCCAAATCAGCCTAGACCGCAGCGGCAAAGAAGGAGGTGACGCCTTCTTCGATAACCTGCGCATCCAAATCAAAAATTAAGCTCAGCAAGACCCTTATACTATTCTAATCTTCTAATCTGCTAATCTTCTGATCTGCTGATCTACACCCCTTAACCAGTGATACAAAAAAACAAGCAAAACCACTCCACCTCCTCGCTATATGTGAAAAATATGTACTATAACTCACAAGTTCCATTCAGCTTATTTCTTTTACGGAGTGGTATTATTACTCTAGTAGCACCCACACACTCATGATAGAAATCAGATAGAAAAGCCAAGCAACCCACGTAACACCTCACATGAAACACACCATCAAAAATTTAATAACCATAGCAACCTGTATTACTATGAGCCTGCCATACCTTGCAGCCTCAGACACCTTCGAACCCTTCCCCAAACGACCCGAAAAAACAGTCACTAAACTAGAAATAGCCAATGTATTCAACGATGGAGCCATCCTTCAGCGCAATCAAAAAGTCCGCATCTGGGGCTGGGCTAAACCAGAAGCAGAAGTAATCGTAAAATTTGCTGAACAATCTATCAAATCAAAAGCTGACTCAAAAGGCGCATGGCAACTCCTGCTCAACCCCATGAAAGCAAGCTTCGAGGAACGCACACTAAAAGTCACCTCAGCGAATGATACCCTAACTATAAATAACATCCTTGTCGGCGAAGTCTGGCTATGTGGTGGACAAAGTAACATGGAGCGCAAATTATTCAGTAGCCTTAACGCTGACCTAGAACTTCTCTCAGGAGACTTCCCCGCAATACGCTTTCTCCGCATTCCCAAAAAAGCAAACACCTACCCACAAGCAGACTTCACCCCAGCCCAGAACGGACAAGAAGGGCACTGGAAAAAATGCCAAGGTACAGACCTAAGCCAATGCTCCGCAGTCGGATACTACTTTGCTAAACGCCTCCACCGCATACTAAAAGTCCCCGTCGGCCTCATCGACACCTCATGGGGTGGAACCATGGCCCAGCACTGGGCAGAACACGGAATGCTAAAAAAAATAGAGGATATGAAACCCTACTTCGCAGCAGCGGAAAGCGCACAAAAATCCTGGATCGACAACGGTAAAGAAAAAGGCGCCATCAGAGATCACAAAAAAGCCATCGCCCAGTGGCAAGAAAAAATCAAATCACTCAAACCCGGCCAACGTAGACCAGGTAAACCCAAAATCAAAACAGACCCAGTAAACGCCCACCAACCTGCAGGCATGGTAAACGGCCTCATCGCCCCAATATCAGGATACTCCATAAACGGAATTCTATACTACCAAGGAGAAAATAACTCCTTCGCTGACACCTGGAAACCATACAAAGAAACTCTAAAAAGCGTCATCAAAACATTCCGCAAATCATTCGGTAACCCTAACATCCCCTTCGGCATCATACAGATCGCAGGTTGGTCTACACGTCGCACCATGGTATACGACATGAACCACCACTGTAACATTGTCCGTGAAATACAATTTGACACCTGGCGCAACACCCCAAACACAGGACTAATCGTAAGCTTTGATACCAACAGCGATAGCAACATACACCCAAAACACAAAAGACCACTCGGAGAAAGAAGCGCAAGATGGGCACTCGCAGATGTATACAAAATAAAAGACTACCGCAACCAACCCATAAAATGGCGCGGCCCAGTCTACAAAAACATGGAAATCAAAGGAAACAAATGCATCGTCAGCTTTGAAAAACTAGGATCCCAAGGATTAAAATTAAACAAAAGCGTCGACGTCGGATTCTACATCGCCGGCGAAGACAAAGTCTTCCACCATGCCAAAGCTTCTGCTAGCCGTGGCAAAGTAACCATCTGGAGTGATGCAGTTCAAAAACCAGTTGCAGTCAGATACGCATCATCAAACCTCCCCATAGGCGGCCTCATCAACGGCAATGAAATACCAGCATATCCATTCAGAAGCGATAACTGGCCCATTAAACCTCACCGCTCTAAATTAGAATACCTCAGACATACCAACTAATTATCAACTCAACCAGAAGAACCATCAGCCACAAAAAAATCATGAAAAAACTTTTTCTAACCATACTCGCAGCCATCACCCCCATCATCACATCAGCAGAGTCTAAAAACCCCATCGTGAGCATGAAAACCTCTCACGGAGAAATAACCATAGAGCTCCTACAAAAATCAGCCCCTAAAACCGTAAAAAACTTCATCGATCTAGCACAAGGAACCAAGGAATTCACAGACGCACTAGGCCAGAAAATCAAAAAACCATTCTATGATGGACTCACATTCCATCGCGTCATAGACGGATTCATGATCCAAGGGGGATGCCCAGTCGGCAACGGCAGCGGTAATCCAGGATACAAATTCAGTGATGAAATAAATGCCAACAGCCTCGGTCTAGATAAAGCCAAAGTCATCCACCCAGAAAAAGGCATGCACGAATACCTCAGAGTCTACCCACCACAAAAGATCCAGCAAATGATCGTTCAGCCCATATTCAAAAAACTTGGCATCACCACACAACAACAGCTAGACCAAAAACAAAATCAAATCCAAGCCGAACACCAAAAAATCATCAAAACCCTTACCCTAAAAAACCTCTACGAAGGAATAGGATACAAATACAATGACAA
Organism: uncultured Verrucomicrobiales bacterium; assembly: GCA_937934595.1. Lineage (GTDB taxonomy): Bacteria > Verrucomicrobiota > Verrucomicrobiia > Verrucomicrobiales > Akkermansiaceae > Rubritalea. The sequence continues at coordinate 22,726 of CALGZA010000024.1, forward strand.
ACTAAAATCATTCCCAATGAAGACAGGATTCCTAGCAATGGCAAACTCAGGACCGAACTCCAACGGATGCCAATTCTACATCAACCTGGTTGATAACAACTACCTCGACGGCAAACACACCGTATTCGGAAAAGTAATCAAAGGAATCGAAGTAGTTCAAAAAATAGCTAAAGTAAAAACAGGATCCAGAAGCAAACCACTTACACCAGTTAAAATCATATCCATCAGACTCAAAAAATAACAAATAATAATAACCTAACCTCCCTCTATCCCAACAAAAACTAAACCTCATCCCATAACCGAAAACCTCCCACAAAAGCAGCAGAATTATCCACCACCCTCGCTCCCCTAGGAAAAGGATCCAAATCAACAGCATTACCACCACCAATCACTAAGTCATCCGCACAAAAAGCATGACGAAGTAACTTGATTATCCGAAAAGAATGCTTCAGCCACCCCTCATCTCCTAGACGCTCACGCCCATCTTTCCCCACATAATCCTCCAGCGTCTTATTAGCCTTCCTATAAGGCAAATGCCCAGCCTCCATTGGTACCATCGTACCATTCACCACCAGCGCCGTCCCCAAGCCCGTCCCAAAACCTAAAAACAACATCGTCCCACCCTCATAGCACCCATATGCCTGCAGCGCCGCATCATTCACCAACTTAACAGGACAACCAAAAGCCTCCTCAAAATCATATCCTACCCAGCCCTTCCCCAAATTCACCGGCTCCTTCTGTATGCGCTCACCCTTCACCACACAAGGAACCCCTAATGAAATAACATCATAATCCCATCCAGCAGCAACAGCAGCGGCCATCACCTCCTCAACCATCTCCTCAGCACGCATCTCCTTACCAGAAGGTATCTTAATGCGTGAGTCAGCACCAGTAGCTAGCATCTTGACATTAGTCCCACCAACATCAATCACCAAAACATTCTTCTCCTTCTTCTTTGCTACCATGTTTTAAATCATATTGCCATCAACCTCAGAAAAACAATTCAATTATAAAATAATATCCCCTCCCATCTAACTCTAGACTAACTAAATAGTCGCATGATCTCGAAACACAAGATGCTCATTTCGCTCCTGAAGTATCCCTACTAAATACTTCGCAGTTAACAAAACAACCCAGTTCCCATCCTGATCTTGAGCCACTGCACTCCCAGATGGAAGCTGCACAGCAGGCGGCTCAGATGACTTCCTAGAACGGTCAGCTTCTACCTCATCAAACCACTGCACCACCGACCATGGCGGACTATCCAGCCGAGTTTCCACATTATACTCAGAAACCAAACGCGCCTGTAATACTTCAAACTGCAAAGGCCCCACCGCTCCTAACATAGGAATCGCCTGCGAGCTTCCATACACCCTATAAGACTGTGCCACACCCTCTTTTAACAACTGCTCCATCCCTGAACGATAACGCTTAACATTAGCCGTATCGCTATTCACTATATAAGCAAAACACTCAGGTGTAAAACGTGGCATCTCATTATAAACCACCTTCGGATCACTCGTCAAAGTATCTCCTATCAAAAAATTATAATTCCCCACCAAAGCCAATATATCACCAGCATACGCTGTATCCAAAGTCTCCCTATCCTGCCCAAACAACTTCTGTGCATTCGCCAACCTTACCTTCTTTCCAGAACGCTGATCCAATACCTGCATATCCCTCTCAAAAACACCAGATACTATCCTAACAAAAACAGCCCTATCACGGTGCCTAGGATTCATATTCGCCTGAATCTTAAAAACAAACCCAGAAAAATTATCAGTATCAGGACTCACCAGCTCACCATCACTCACTCGCCCAATAGGACATGGCGCCATCTCCAAAAAACTCTCCAACATATTCTGAACCCCAAAGTTATTCATCGCACTACCAAAATAAATCGGCATCTGCTCCCCAGCAAGCACCCGCTCTACACTCAAAGGCTCAGTCAAACCATCCAGCATCTCCACCTCCTGAGTCACTGACTCATACAGCTCATAATCCAAAGCCTCTCGCACCCTATCATCCTCTATACCTGCCACCTCCAAAGGCGCCTTAAAAGCACCATGCGAGGTCTTCTCAAATAAATTAACCTCCCCCTTACTCCTATCATACACCCCCCTAAAACGCGGCCCATCACCCAGCGGCCAGTTCACAGGAGCAGGTGCCAACTTCAAAACATTCTCCAACTCATCAATTAACTCCAAAGGCGGCCGTGACGGCCGATCCATCTTATTAATAAAAACAAATATAGGAACCCCTCGCCTACGGCAAACCTCAAACAACTTCAACGTCTGCGCCTCTATTCCCTTACCCGCATCGATAACCATCACAGCAGCATCCACCGCAGACAGCACCCTATACGTATCCTCAGAAAAATCATGGTGACCAGGTGTATCCAGCAAGTTCACACAGCAGTCCTTATACTCAAACTGCAACACAGTCGAAGACACAGATATCCCTCTCTCCTTCTCCATCGCCATCCAGTCACTTGAAGTGGACTGCTGCTCCTTCTTAGAAGTTACACTTCCAGCCAAACCTATCGCACCTCCATAAAGCAATAACTTCTCAGTCAATGTCGTCTTACCCGCATCAGGATGTGAAATAATAGCGAAAGTCCTACGGCGTTTAATTTCGCGAGAAGCTGCGGCCGGTACCGTTTTAGTTGTAGCTGGAATAGTCAAAGCAAATCACTGATAACTCGAACTCTCAAAATTTGCAACCATTCCTAGCTAACGAGTAATTCCAATATCAATCACAACCACAACTCATACACCTACAATAACAGCATTAGAACCTTAAAAATCTCGACACCTATACACAAGCCCACTACAAAACCCCTCCAGAATTATAATATTCAGTGTCGTTAGCTTCTGCATAGCATAATCAAGCCATCAGAAAAGAAGGCATCTAGAACCTATATAAAATCATGAAACAAAAATATCTAACTATCATTCCAGCCATATTGGCTATGGCCCCTATGCACGCTTCAGCTCAGATCACACTCGAGCCATCTCTCACCAAAGTCGCACAGAAAGTTGACACAGACGGAACATACCTCCAACTCAACAAATTCGATGGCGACATCAAAGCACTCACCGAATACGGTGAACTAGGACTCGATATCGCTAAACAACACATTAAAGAGATCCCAGCAGACACATCCATCGCTAAACTCTCTAAACTCATCGGTATCGACGCCATGAAAGCATCCGCAATGAGCTCAAAAAAAGAAGCAGGAGCTTGGAATAACAAAGCATACATCTACACCGGCGGAAGCAATGCAGGCATACTCTCAATGTATGGTAAAACAAATGCAGACTACATAGTCACAGGCTTCGCCCCAGAAACCACAGACATAGCCATCCAGCTCACTCTAGACCTACGTAAAGCAGAAGAAATCATCTCAGGATTCGGTGCCGCATTCGGACAGACAGCGGATATCAACCAAGTCATGGACAAAAAACTACCCATGCTCGGAAACAAAACCGCGTTCGAGCTCATCTCCAAGCTCAACTTCAACGTAAACATCGCTCTCGATATCAACTCAGATAAGCGCCTCCCCATACCAATGCCCGTCGAAGGGTTCGCAGCACCCAGCACTGACATCCTAGTCCGTATTGACGGAATAGCATGGGCATGGGACTTATTTGGTGACAAGCTCATCTCGCAAACCGGCCTACCCTGGAAAAAAAGCAAAAAAAAGACATCCATCACATACACATTACCAGCAGAAATGAAAGACGCTCTCATGGGCTACAACCCAGTAATTCGTGTCGATAAAACAAAAAACCATATCTGGATATCTTCCAAAGTCGCTACCGTCAAAGACGCACTAAACCCTAATAACAAAAAGCTCAAAGACAATGCCAACTTCAAAAACACAATGTCCAGCCTCCCCAGCAAAGGAAACTCACTCATCTACATATCAAAAGACATACTAGATGAACTCGTAAACCAATACAAACAAGCCGGCAAAAAAGGCCTCCTCGATGACCCAGACTTCAAAAAAGCAAAACCACTTGTCGACAGACTCATCAAAGACCTAACATCACCAGATTCCGGCATAGCCATGACACTATCAAAAGACGACCTAGGAATCCTCTCAGTCATCAGAGCCCCATTCCCTACCAAAAACTACCTAAACCAACTATCACCAATGATCAGCCAAGCAATTACATCTGCTTTATTGCTCAAAGGCATAGAAAACTAATATCAACAGGCTTGTAGCTGAAGCCATAGAAAAAGCACGGCGCTAACTCAAAACCTTAAATATAAACAAACAGAATCACCCTCCTTCATCACCAAAATACGATGAAAGAGAACTCCAAACACACATGACCAATAACGATATCCTGAGACGCCTACGCTACGCACTTAACTACACCAACCTCGACGTAGCAAAAGCTATCAACCACATCGAAACCGGAACACCTCACTCCCAAGTTGGCAAGTGGATACAACCCGATAACCCAGAACCACTCTCTGACTCCATACTCTGCAAGTTCCTAGATGGCCTCATCATCGAAAAAAGAGGCCCTCACCCAGACGGTTCCAAGCCAGAGCCAATGGAACCACTCTCTAGAAACGAGATCCTAAAAAAACTCAGAATAGCACTCTCACTGCGAGATGAAGGCATGATAGAGGTCTTCAAAAAAGCAGACTTCATCGTCACCAAGTCAGAACTCGGCTCCTTCTTCCGCAAACCAGAACAACGTAACTTCACAGAATGCCCAGAACAAGTCCTGCGTAAATTCATCCACGGACTTGGCCAAGACCTCAGCTAAACACTCACTAAAATAATGGATACTCCCAAAAAAACAAAACCATTAACTGCCCCTACTAAAGCAGAAACTTCCCTCCTACCTCTATTCCAAGGCCTCACACTTGACCAAATAGAAACACCCACCTCACAGGCCGACTGCCAAAAAGCCATCGAAGAAATCGCCCAAGCCAAAATCTGCGGGTTCGACACAGAGGCAAAACCAACCTTCCGCAAAGGCCAAATAAGCGATGGCCCACACGTCGTCCAGTATGCACTCACAAATAAAGCATTCATCTTCCAGCTCCACCACCCAGAATGCCTCAAAACAGCCGCCAAAATCATCGAATCTAAAGAAATCCTAAAAGTAGGCTTCGGGCTAAACAACGACCATAAACAAATCCGCCACAAGTTCAAAACCAATCTCAACCACACCCTTGACCTTGACCAAACCTTCAAAAATATCGGATACCGCGGCCAAATCGGCGTCCGCGGAGCCATCGGCGTCCTCCTAAACCAGTGCTTTAAAAAATCTAAATCCACCACCACCAGCAACTGGGCAGCAAAAATACTCTCAACGCGCCAACTCATCTACGCAGCAGATGACGCATACGCAGCACTAAAAGTAATGGAAGCACTCCAGCTAAACGGCCACATCAAACCCTAGCCCCCAAAATCAAAAGCCTCCCACCCCCTCCCACCCCCTCCAAATCTATCTAAGATTTTTCTTGGTCCAGATGCGTTTATCCATATACTAACAAAGATTTAAAAAAAATCTAAACCCACGCCCCCCAAAAAAAACGCAAACATCATATGCAAAATTTAACCATGAAAACAAAGCTCCGCTCATCCTTAATCCTAGCATTACTAGCCACTGCTTTTCTCTCAGCCATAACAGCAAGCGCTCAGAACAAAATCACTAAACCCACCATAGAGCTAGGAGCTCCCTTCACCCACAATGCCATACTACAGCGTGAAATGCCCATACCCGTCTGGGGTTGGAGCCCCCCAGGAACCAAAGTCACAGTAAAATTTTCAGACCAGAAACAACAAGCCACAGCTAATAAAGACGGCAAGTGGACTCTCTCCCTAAAGCCACTCAAAGCCAGCGCTGAACCCAGAAAAATGTCCATCACAGACAGTGCAGGTAACACCCGCACACTAGAAAATATCCTCGTCGGAGAAGTCTGGCTCGCATCAGGTCAGTCTAACATGCAGTGGAACGTCGCTAAATGCGACGTCGGAAGAGTCCTACTCGCACAGATCAACAAACGCGTCAAAGAAGGAACAGAAACCACACCCATCATCAGAGAAGCCCTCATCACAAACTACTTCGCACACCTCCACCCCATAGAACACGCTGAAGCAGTATGGAGTGACGCAGGCGGAAAATCCAGCGCCATCGCATTCGCATTCGCCTACGAACTCTACAAAGAACTCAATGTCCCCATCGGCATCCTCAACTGCTCATTCAGCCAAACCTCAATCCAAGCATGGACACCTCGCTGCGGATTCGAAGGCGCATCAGACGAATACACTAAAGCCATCTACCAAAAAACCCTCCAGTCAGACCCATCTACGCCTGAACATAAAGCAGCATGGAACAAATTCTACCAAGACATCGAAGACACCATCCAGCATAATAAAGAACAAGTCAAAAACGGCAAACCCGCAAAAAGCATCCCTAACAATGTCCCAGGTAACCTAGCTAGCAACCGTGACGCTAGCTGGCTATTCAACGCAAGACTGAACCCAATGATCCCATTCGCCATAAGAGGTGCCATCTGGAACCAAGGATACGCAAACTCAGGCGAAGGAATCTTCTACTACAACAACCTACACAGCCTCATCCGTGGCTGGCGTAAACTCTGGAACAAACCAGAACTACCTGTCTACTTCCACCAATTCTACTGCCCAGGACAAAAAAAAGAAGCATACCAACTCCCATCCATCAGTAGAACCGCAGAAATGCGCCTCGGAACCTGGCTAGCTAGAGACATTCCCCACACAGGAATGGCAAGCCAGATAGACATCACCGGCTCCATCCATTACCGAAATAAAACACTCCCCGCCCAGCGACTCGCCCTACACGCCCTAAAAAACCAATACAAAAAAGCAATAACCGCAGATGGCCCAATGTTCAAATCATACGAGGTCAAAGCCAACAAACTCATCGTCACCCTAGACAACGCAGATACAGGCATAGTCATCGCAGAAACAGGAACGAACAGCCGCACAGGATTAGCCATCCCTACCATCATCCCTAACGGTGAAAAACAAGTAAAACTATTCTACATAGCCGACGAAAACCGCATCTGGCACCCCGCTAACTTAAAAATAGACGGAAACAAAGTCATCCTATCATCACCTAACGTCAAATCCCCTCGCGGAGTATCATACGCCACTGCTGGCGTAGGAAACCAACCTAACATCTACAACAAAGCTCTCCTACCTACCACACCATTCATCTACTTTGACAACAAACTCGTCACCTCCAAAACCTGGCCAACAGAAACACTCAAAGTCGCCAATCAAATCATCGACCCCAAATCAATCGGTAAAGTATACGAGTACCGTAAAATGCCGTTGCTCAGCACCCAGTTCCGTGAAAACGCCGTTCTCCAAGCCAACCAGCCACTTACCATCTGGGGATCCGCAGTCCATGACTGGGGCTACGAGGCAGATGGCAAAGCACTAATCAAATTCAGCTTCGCCGGTATCAACAAAACCATCCCAGTCACCCCAGGAATGAAAGAGTGGAAAGTCACACTCCCACCCATGAAACCCAGCGCCGATCCTAAAACCCTCAAAGTCAGCTTCGAAATCGATGGCAAACTCATTCACCAACGTATCTGCAAGAACATCGTCCTAGGTGATGTCTACTTCATCGCTGCTCCTAAAAATCCACTCGGATTCAGAAGCAAAACCAAATCAAAAAACATAGTCCGAATGATCGTTAACAAATCAAAACGCTTCAGTAAAAATCACCCCAGCAGATTCACCGTTGCCGTATCCAGCACTCCACTCAACAGATTTGCCGCCGTCTGGACAGAAGCCTCTGGTCTCGCAGCTCAAATAGCACACAGCATCGGAAGCAAAACAGGCAACCCAGTCGGAATCATCTTCATGCAATCCAAACATGCCAAAAACCCCACCACTCTAAAAAGCTGGATCAAAGCTTCAGATCTCCACCTCGCACCCAGCCTCAGCCAAGACTACAAAAACATCGCCGCATCATTCCCTGGAAATCAATACTACGACCAAAATGCTCACAACTACATCACACTCTGGAAAAAATACTGGGCAGAATATATCCCCAAAATGATCGCCACCAAAAGCGTACCAGACTCCGCATCATGGGGAAGCTACCCCATACTCACATCATCAGTCACTACTAAAGCTGCAGAAGTCTACAACGTCCTAGTTCACTCATTCACTCCAACAACACTGAAAGGCATCATCTTCCTGCCAGGAGCAAGCATGGTCGAAAAAGACCAAGGTGAACACTTTAGCTCAGAAATAACCACTCTCATCAACACATGGAAAAAGAAATTCTCTAACACTGACACACCTTTCTACTTCACCATCCCAAATAAAACAATGGCTCCAAAAATAACAGCCCCATCTAAAATCACAGGCAAACACGCCCACACAGTAATGTCAGACTGGAACAACACACTAGACCTACAAAAACTAATAGAAATCATCTCGAAAGACGCGCTCAAATAAACCAGTATACATTAAATAGAAATCAATTTCAAAACATAACAAATTCAAATATTAACCAATGAAGCTTAATCTCAAATCCACCATCACAGCCATCACAATAGGCTCACTCATCACAGCTACCTCAGCTAACGCACAAACTATCCCAACCATACAAAACAACAACACCCAATCTAAACAAACCGAAAAAAGCTACTCCATCGGTCTATCCATGTACTCCCTCCGCCAGCTGTTCAAGGACGGGAGCCTCACGGCTCTAGACTACCCAGCATTCGCAAAAAAAACATTCGGCATCACTCAAATCGATGTCTGGGACGGAGGATTCCCAAAAGGAAAACAAAATGACATCGCATACTACAAAGAACTAAAAAAACGATCCGATCAAGCAGGCACTAACATTTTCCTTGTCATGACTGGTGCCGTAGAAGCCAGAGGAAAAACCACAGAAGAAAGAAAAAAAGCAGGCATGCAATACGCATCAGCCGTAGACTACGCTGAAATCCTCGGCTCAGACTTCGTCCGCGTCTTCCTCAACGCTCCTAAAGGTGATCGTGATACAGCCATCAACCAATCCATCGATGCCCTAACACCCCTCGCCGACTACGCAAAAAACAAAAATATCACCATCGTCATCGAACCAGGTTCATCACCATGGGCTAGAAAAGGACCATTCCTCGCCGACCTCGCAAAAAAAATCAACCACCCAGCACTCAAGCTCATGCCAGACTTCGGTAAAATGCGCTATGATGACCCATACGGTGGAACCATCGCCATGATGCCTCACAGCGTCTCAGTCTCAGCAAAAAGCTATGACTTCGATGAACAAGGAAACGAAAAACACCTAGACTACTCACGCCTCCTTAAAAGCGTCAACGATGCCAAATACACTGGCATCATCGCCATCGAATACGAAGGACACAAACTAGGACCAGTAGAAGGAGTAAAAGCTACCCAAAAACTACTCCAGCGCTACCAAAAGAAATCTAAACAATAAAACCATCAACCCTCTCACCACTCAAAAAAATCAATACCCTAACTAACAACCTATCACCACCCTCCCAAACCATTCATAATACTAAGTACAGACTCAACACCTCTCTACTTCTTATCCTTCACACTTGACCGGAAGTCAGAAAACGCCTTGATCCTCGGCGCCCTGCGGTTCCCATTATTCATCACAAATACCAAAGTGCGGCATCTTGGATCATGCCGCCAATTACTCTCTGTTAGCGGATGCACACGCTCATCACCCGCCACCTTAAAATAAAGCTCAACTACAAAATTCCCTTTCCCTCTCCTCGGCTCCTTAACCATTGCAGATTTCTTCGCAGGCAAGCGCAGCTTTCGCTCTCCCACATTCCCCACCACTGGCTTCTGAGTTAAGTTAAACCACATCATTTCACCTCTTCCTAACTTATCTTTGCCAGCATTCACCACCTTCATCTTCATAGGTAAAACACTATTTGCCTTATCGTGAGATAATAATAAATAGAAATCTTTTACACCACCAGGAATCGTAACCACAGGACTACCCTTAGGAAGTAATTTAGGATCGGATACAGGCGCTTTCACTAACCAAATTTTAGCACCCTTTCCCTTAAGTTTATAAACCGCAGAAAAATTCATTCTGGGAAACTTAGCTTTCACACTATTCTCACCATCATAGACATAATATTCACTCATCTTCTGCTTAAATCCATTCAAAAACAACGTCCTAAACGTTCTCTCGTTCGCTTTTAAATGTCCAGATAACATCAGTAATAGTAATATGTATTTCATAGGTGTAAATTGAGTTTTAACCATAATACTAAGATCGAATCAAATTAAATCTCATCTGCATTTAGCCACTTAAAGTTCACTATCTTAAAACGTCGTCCATATAAAACATTCGCCTGCTCCGTAGGAACTCCTGTTATATCAGCCTCATCCTTCGTATTCACATATTCCCTGCTTCGCTTAACAACAGCCTCACACCATGCTCTAGCCAAAACCTTCCCACCTGCCCCGCGTGAATCCCCATATGCTCTTATAGTAAAAGTATCATCTCGGGCTGATAAGATCGGCGCTAAAGGTCTTAAAATATCCGCCTGCCTCGTCCAGCCAGGTAACCCATAAGTATTATGCCCCTCAGCTGCTTTTGGGAACAGATAGCCAGAATCAGGGTGATCTATCGTCGCTGTAGGATCATCGGGCTTATTTGGATCCGGTAATGATGGCTTCCCTTCCGAGGCAACGGATAAATCCTGCATGACCTTAAACGGATTATTACTGCTCTCTGCTGTTAACTCATTCAAGGCTACCTGAATAGCTCCCCCTATCGCAAGGTCTTCATCATCGCTTAACTGACGATTCACAAACTCAGATAATGACAAAAATGGCCCCCTTAACCTAACTTGTTTCACTATCTTCTCAGCTAGAGAATCTAACATCCCATCAGTAAACACACGGTAACCCGTAAACTCCGTACTATCCGCAAACTCACCAACTATTTCAGGAGCTGATCCAGCAGACCTATCTCCTGCAACACTCGTGCGGCTATATGCATAATCTTCCTCACCAGATAAGCTAACAGAACCATCTCGCATCATGTGTGGAACCTTCTTATTTCGTGCATGACCCAGTAAAGCCCTCCATGCCTTCACTGAAGTAGAATTCACATTGAACATACCCTCTACCTCTAGTCTTGATGCAATCGTGCGCCAGGACTCAGCTGGCTCTACCTCCTTATCATACAACTTGTCAGCATCTTGCTGGCTAGATACCTGATCAACTCCTATTGGAAAATAAGCGCGGTTCGTTAACGAGTGTTCACCCAATAAAAATTTCTTATAGTTATCAGCTAATGTCAGCCCCCCCGTTCCTCCAAATCCTTCCGGACGAGGTGCAATAGACGAAAAGAACCAGTCATCAAATAATACCTGATTCGCACAGTAAGAATCATCTTGCTGCTCATTCGTTTGCTTATCCCGGTGGACATTATCTTCACGCACTATTCCATCATTAGGTAAGATAGGTGACGCATCAGAATTACCCACTATGTTTGCAGCATATGGAGGCATAGGGTTCATACCCCTTATCTGCATCTGACTAAGTTCAGCCAGAGAGGCTAAAGGTCGCGTTGGTAACTCCGCAGCTACCATCCGGGAAACACCATCTGCCTTCGTCATACCTGTTACTATATAGCCTCTATTGGAACTGGACTCAGGTAAATCACCTCCAGCAGAATGCGATATAATACTAAAATCCCAAGGACAGTTCAACAGATTATTATTAGCAGGATAATAATCATAAAATTGCCTGTTTGAATTGTGACTAGATGCAAAAAAATCTGTTACCGGGTTTGCTTGTACGACGCCTTTCGTAGAGACAGCTTTATAATTGGCTATACGTGTACCCATTATCATCGATAAAAAAGGCTTTGGCTCGTCATGAAACTCCTCAAGTGTTCCTCCCCTCAAATTCAACAAAGGAGGATACAGCTTATCTGCATCACTCTGAAGGTAATGAACTTCGAACCAACTATGAGATCTCCCTCCTTTGAAACCTGCTCCCAAGAACCACTGATAGGTTGTCCCACAGATAAAACCATCTTTAGGATCACGAGTTGAAGACAAGCAAGGCACATCAAACTTAGCATCTATATCCACTCTAACAGAACCATCTAACTCCGTTGCCGCTTTATCGTCTAATGATTTAAGCTTTCGATCTAGAGTATAATAACCTCCTCCTCCAAGTCTAACTCCTGGAGCTAAATTAAAATTATATCCCCTAATATCCTCAGTTATATTTTGTAAAGTACCCTCAGGCGGACTGAATATACGCGTCTCACCAGGCTCAAGAGTAATAGGGCCAGCTATAGCAAGCCTGAGTTGGTGCAGACCATCTACACCTAATGATTTACCAGTATAATTAGATGCTACATGCTGACCTTGAACAGACCAGTATTCCTCAGCAAGTCCCGAAGGAGATCCTACTCCGCTAAAACGGTGGTTTAGAGCCAGTGGTAATGTAAATGCAGGCATTGCTTCATATCTAGCATTAAGCACAATTTTCGTATTATATGGATTCCAAAGCGTAACACATGGCGTATACATTACAGCAGGCTTGTATTTACCTGAGGCTCCCTTGAGCGAATAGTGTGAAACTACTACCTGCATCCTTGCCATCTGCGGCACAATTCTGAGATCGTGAAATGCAGGAAAGGCCCTAGCTGCTGACTGATCGTCATACACACTCTGACAATTCATCTCAGGCATACGACTTCCACTAGCTGACATCTTTTTATAAACAGTTGCATAATTCTTAATCCTCAGCCAACTAGCTATCGGCCCCCTCTTGGTCCAAAACTCTCTGGACCCATTCCTGTAATCAGCCCAATGATACAACATCGTCTTCTCAAGGTTGTAATCCGCATTTTCAACCGGTCGATTAAACTTCAAATGCTCAGTCGGGTTCAATTTATAAAACTCCAATCCATCCTCAGGCTGCTCATCCCACTTCTCAGTCAGTAACGACATATCCTTTCGCCAGCCACCAGTCGCAACATTTGTCAATAACCCAACAGAACTCGATGATAAATCATGAAAACTCTGACTCGGCAATATTGGTATATCTTCTATATCTTTCACTACAATATCGGCACTATTCCTGCTTATCGACTTTTCACCCTTCAAGGGAGCATCCAGAATCCTATCTAAAATATAAGGCTCAGGGTCTGCTACAGAATGCGAGCGGTTCAGGTCAGCCCACTCAGCAGCTGTAAATGATTCACTATATATAGGCTTTGGTATCCTTGCCTTCTGGTTCTCGCCAGATACCCACCAAGCTATCGCACCATTACCTTCTATAATCTCGGGAACAACATGCACCTCCCTACCACTATCTTTGCCAAGGGTCCCCACACTCAGCAAAGGAACTCTATCTCCACCATGACTCGTACTAACTAAATCTTTAGCTTTTGATAATAAGGCCGTTTCTTTATCACCAGAAACAAGCCATGAAACAAAACGGCTTTCATCGCCTTCTAATTTCTTAGACGCATACTCAGGAGCTTTAGGCCTTCCCCGCAGATTTCCACTCTGCTCTTGATTCGTCCCTTCCCAGCTTTTCCAAACACCTAGCAAAGGAGGATTAGACTCATCTATTATGTCAGCTGGCGCAGTTACTCTCATGTCATTTCCGGCATAGCGTTGAAGCTTCCCTATCGCCATCATCAAAGCCATCCTCGCATTACTTTGAGCCTCTAATAACACAGCTTCCTGATCCACACTTCTATTTGTAGTGCTTGACAGCGTCATCATCGCAAATGCTAAAATTAACAATAACGAGGTAATCATAATAGATGATACCAAGGCAAAACCCCGTGACGTTTGCTTAGCCATTTTTTCTGTTAGATGTGATAATTTCATAATAAATTTTTATGTTTTTGCAAAATAATTACTTCTACTCCCCTCAAAGAAGTAATTACAATGTAACACACAGAGAATTCCTATCAACCTTTTTCTTACTACAAAAAAATGTCTCAAAATTAAAACCTCCACCAAGTATTCATTAAATCACACAAGGAATGGCATACACCATTCTCCCACCAAGAAAAACTATAAATTGACGACCTACTACAAATCATATAAAAAAATAAAACATTATACCAATATCTTCACTAAATCCATTAAGTCGCTAACATTTAAATCACACACCAACGCACTTAATGACAGAGACTAAGCAAACACAACGTATCTCTATCAAAATGAAATTATACCTTAAGACTATCATAGCAGGAATAACACTCCTCTCATCCAGCATCGCCTTTTCTCAAGATGAGCAAAAAAAAACAGAAGAACCTAATCCTGCAAAATTAAAAATCAATGCCACCAAAAAAAAGGTCACCATGCCAGGCATTACAATACACCGTGATACTAAAGAGATACACATCGAGGCTGAAATTTGCCTCCAAGCTGGCATTCTAGAATACGTAGTTTGCAAGCCAGACACATTCGAACACGAATCCATCTTTACCACCAAGGCCAAACCAGAACTAATCCATGCTTCAATGCTCCTTATTGGCATGCAAACTACCCCACTACTATCAGGAATCAGTGAACTCTGGGCCGAAAAAGCAATCAAACAAAAACTCTCAAGAGTCAAAATAGAAGTGGAATGGTTAGAAAATAATAAGAAAAAAAGAATCAACTTAAACGCACTCATAAAACAGAGAATAAACCACCAAGAAAACTTTGGAGCTCCACAACAAAAAAAGAAAAAGATTCAAAATGACCCTCCCATCAAAGACGCCTGGATATTTGCTGGTTCTTTCCTCCATAAAAATAAACAAACAGGTAAAACATTCTACGCCGCTAACAGCAGTGGTATCATCGTCGGCATCTGGCCAGATAACTCTACTGTCATCCAATACGGAATAATTAGCCGTGACCCACACAAAGGAAAAGATGATGGATACGAAATTAACGAAAAAAATATACCAAAAAATACCACCAAAGTTAAACTCGTAATCTCACTTCTCGATACC
Source organism: uncultured Verrucomicrobiales bacterium (assembly GCA_937934595.1). Taxonomy (GTDB): domain Bacteria; phylum Verrucomicrobiota; class Verrucomicrobiia; order Verrucomicrobiales; family Akkermansiaceae; genus Rubritalea. The sequence goes on from CALGZA010000024.1 coordinate 37,740, forward strand.
CCGAACATTCCAGAGAACAGAAAAAAATAACCCCTAATTTATCACTTACCAAACAGCATCATACCCAGTAATCACCATGAAAACCAGATCAGCACTCAGAAAAAAACTCTTCTACTTCACCACGCTCGCTATCACAGCACTTACTTCATGCAGCCTACTCGCTGAAAAATACTACAAAGAAGAACCCCAGTTTCATGAATGGCCTAAATCAAAAGACGCCCGCTACCACATCAACCGTATAGGACCTATCGGAATCGGCCTCGAGCTCATTCAGCCCGCATTCACAATGCGTATCAGTAATGTAGAAAAAGGATCACCAGCTCACGCCACTGGACAGCTAAAAAAAGGCCAAATCATCGAAAGCATCAACGGCAAAACCCTCAAAGACTATGACCCGCGTGTCATCCTTGGTCAATGGATCACCCAGGCAGAAGCAACAGACGGCATTCTTAAAATGATGGTGAAAGACACTCCCACCGCCAAAGCTAAGCTCATCACCGTAAAAATACCTATTCTAGGAGCTTACAGCAAAACCTGGCCAGTCAAATGCAAAAAATCAGCCACCATCATCCGTAACTTCGCTGACTTCCTAGGCAAACGCCAAGCACCCAGCCACGGAGCTGCTCTATTCCTCCTCTCTACAGGTGAACAAAAAGACCTAGACGTCGTCAAAAAATGGTTCAGCGGTAAAAGAATCGGTGTAGCAAACAGCAATTACCCCTGGGACATCGGTTACGCAGGTCTCGCCATTTGCGAATACTATCTCAGAACAGGAGACAAAAGCGTACTACCTAAAATCAAATCCATGGCTGATGCCCTCAAAAAAAGCATCTACAACGGAGGATGGGCCGGACGAGGAGCCGCACCATACTCCTACATGGCTGGTGGTCACTTAAATGCAGCAGGCGTCCATTGCGTCACATTCCTCATGCTTGCTAAAGAATGCGGCGTCAGTGTAGACCAACACACATTCGATTCATCACTTAAACACTTCTACCGCTTCGCTGGTCACGGCAACGTAGCATACGGTGACGGACTCCCAGAAGGAGGATTCGTTGATAACGGTAAAACAGGAGGCCTAGCATTCGCAATGGCTGCTGCTGCAGCTCTAACCCCCGAAGGAGAAAAATCCGTCTACGCAAAAGCCAGAGACATCAGCGGAACCAAAAGCTTCTACTCCACATCATGGCTATTCCACGGCCACACAGGCGGCGGAATCGGTGAACTCTGGAGAGGTCCTGCTATGGGAATCGTCAAAGACAAAAGACCAAAACAATACCAATCATTCATGAATGAACGTCGCTGGATGTACGAACTCGCCAGAACCCATGACGGGGCATTCGCTTGGGCTACAGGGTGGAACGTTAAAAGATACAGCATCACAGGACACGGAGGTGGAAGAACATGGGGAAACTACATCCCCCTCGTCTACACGCTCCCACTCAAAAAATTACGTATCTACGGAGCTCCAAAAACAAAATTCTCTAACCCATACTCACTACCAAAACGCCCCTGGGGAACCAAAGCCGATGAGGCATTCTTCTCACTTAAACCAGGCGAATACGCTCCAGGTAAATCACTAGACATCTCTAAAGAATTACTCAGAACTCACGCATCAAAGCCTCTCATGGCATTCCTTAACAACCCAAATATTAGCGATCAAGACCTCCTCGCATACTGCCACCACATAGACCAAGGCGTCAGATCTGCCACCGCAAGAGCCATCAACAAAGGCAACAGAATACACCTCATCACCCCACTCCTAAAATCAAAAGACCCCCGAGGCCGTCACGCAGGAATCACCTGCATCACTGGCATGTTCAAAGGCAAAGGAATACCCTCTAACAAAATAACTCCTGAAATGTTCAATCTTATCACGGACATGATCAATAACCCAGAAGAAGCTTGGTGGGTCGTAGAAGGCGCACTTAACGCACTCGGCAGAGCTAACCCTTCCACTATCGCTCCGCACGTCGAACGTCTCTCATTCTGGCTCAAACATGAAGACTGGTGGCTACGTAAGGCCGCAATGATAGCACTCACTCCTATCGCCACTGATAAAAGATTCTACAAAGACATCCTCCCCGTCATCGGTGATATGATAGCCAACAACGAAAGAGCTGTCGCTCTCCAACCAGTTTCAGGAATCGTTCGTAAACTACAGTCAGCTCCACCAGAAATACAAAAATTCGCCGTCTCAGTTATCGGTGAAGCATACGTAAACTTCCCCACCAAACTCTCCGCCCCAGGCGGCCAAGACCTTACTAATGGTATCTCATACCTACTAAATAACATCGCCACCAACCTATCAAACACACCAGGCGGTTTTGATAAGCTCTTCGCTGTCGCAAAAAAACGATTCCCTGAAAAAATCGTTCCTCATGAAAATTTATTCATGAAAGCCAACTCAGACAAATTTGGCCCAGAAGTCAAAAAAGCCTTCCTCCCACTCGTCAAAAACCAACTCATACCTAACTACATCAAAGAACACAAAAAAGCACTAAAATCAGAGCTTGCTAAAAACTCACCAGGCCGCGCAATTATGGGACTTATCAACCTCTATGAGCGAGCCGGCATCACCGAATTCAGATGGAAAAACTACGGCCCCAAAAAAACAGAAATTAAATGGGACTACCACAGCTTCGATCCTAAAGACGGCAAGCTCTGGGAAAGAGGTTGGAGATACCGCAAAGTCAAATGGCCAAAAGGCATGGAAAACTGGTTCACCGCAGATTTCAAACCCAAAGAAGCAGGATGGAAAACAGGATTCGCTCCCTTCGGATCAACAAACGGCAAACTCAAATTCAAAGGCCGCCACCACTGTAAAGCAAGCTTCTGTAACTGCACATCACCACTAAAAACTCTCTGGGAAAAAGAAGTCCTCATGATGAGAGCCGTAATCAATATCCCACCGCTCAAAGATGGCTACGCATATCGTATCCTTGTCGGTGGCCGCAGCCACGTCAACGCAGGCGACGGATCAGACGTCTGGATCGATGGTAAATACATGGCCACCAGAAACCCAAACGCCCCCTCAATCAGTGGAGTCAGTAAACGCGCAGGCGGAAGACCCTGGGGCCGTGCCATTGATAACAGCTTCAGAGACGCGTTCGCAGACGGTAAAATCATCCTCTCAGTTACAGGCTTCCTCAACCACGCAGGAGGTAATAAAGCCAACCGCCAAAGTTTCTGGCTTCAAGAAATGAAGTTGCCTAATCCAGAAAAGTAACACACTCTGTCTGTGATTTGCTTTCCCCCATGGCCAATAACACAGAAGAAATAAATAATAATACTCAGAGCGGAATCCCCACCGCTCTGACTCTTGTCTTCATTTCCGGCTTCGTAGCTCTAATCTACCAAGTATTATGGATGAAGCAGCTCGGCCTACTCTTCGGAAATACCTCCCACGCCACTAGCGCTACACTTGCTTCATTCTTTGCCGGCTTAGCCACAGGCAGCTGGTTAATTGGAAAAAAAGTATCACTATCTAAAAACCCCATGCGCACATACGCATGGCTAGAAATAGGTATCGCTGTCACCGCCTTACTCTACTTCATCATCCTTGCTCTATTCCAAAGCATCTACCCATCCATTTATCAAAGCCTCGGTACCGGCAGCATTCTCATCATCATCAAATTCATACTCGCACTCATTCTCATCTTCCCACCTGCATTCTTCATGGGCGGCACCATCCCAGTCATGGGCCAATTCATGATCCGTCAGCGTGACTCCTTCGGAAAAATATCCGCCATGATGTATGCCACCAACACCCTAGGTGCTGCTACAGGAGCTGCCCTAGCTGGGTTCTTCTTACCCATCTGGCTAGGCTATAACATCACCTGCATAATAGCCATCTCACTCTCTCTATTCATCGCTATTTTAGCCTTTAAATTATCTCGCCACCCAGCACCAACTTACCCAGATCATTCTACCCCAAACACCAAGAAAACACACGTAAACCCTATCCCGCAAATGTCGCGCCAAGAACGCCGTGCACTGGAAAGAAAACCTACTAAAACAAAACTCCCTACCACTAAAGAACAATCCCTAGATAACACTACCACACCTAAGCAAAAAACACTAACCGCACTCTGCTTCCTCTCCGGATTCGGCATACTCGCACTTGAAGTTCTATGGACACGCATGTTCTCTCAAGTATTAGAGAACTCAGTATACACCTTCGCCATCATCCTAGTAGTAGTCCTCATATGCCTTGCCATAGGAGCACTAGCCAGCTCATTCCTCGCTAGACTTAAAGCCCCACCCTTATTAGTCATCTCACTCCTCGTCCTATCCGGTGCTATTACCATTGCACTCACACCCACCATCTTCTTAAATCTAACCAACCAGATGGAACTAATCACATCCACCAAAAGCTGGGCACACTACATCCTCATCGTCTTCAAAAACACCTTCCTCACTCTCGCTCCATCAGCACTCACTCTCGGCATGATATTCCCCTACCTCATGAAAATCGAGGAAACCACTCTCAAGTCACCAGGCCTTTCACTTGGCAGATTAGCCACCATAAACACAATAGGAGCCATCCTCGGAGCATCACTCTGCGGATTTATCCTCCTAGACTGGCTCGGCATCTGGCACAGCATGCAAATGATCGCCGTCCTCTACCTTCTATCCGCTATCAGCATCCCACTAAACTGGAAACTCCCCAGCATCGTAACCAAAATCACCTGCATCACCACCCTACTGATAGTCATCATCGCTCCTGACTTCAATAACATCCCAGCTATAAGCTCCAACCCCACCAATAAAATAAACAACCTAGAAAAAGTCATAGAAACTTGGGAAGGGAGCACCTGCAAAGTCTCAGTAACTAAAAGCAACCTCGGCACAGCAATCAAAATAAACTCTGACTACAGCCTAGGAAACACAGCAGCTTACATATCAGAAAAACTCCAAGCTGATCTCCCTCTATTCATCTACCCAAAAACACAAAACCTCTTCTTCCTCGGTGTAGGAACAGGAATTACAGCAGGTAGCGCACTTGATCCCAGACACCAAAATGTCAAAAAAATAGTAGCCTGCGAGCTCGTGCCAGAAGTCATCACTGCCGCTAAAAAATACATGACCAACATCAACGGATTCGACACAACAGGCGGCCTATTCACAGACCCAAGAGCAAATATCATAATAGAAGACGGCCGCCACCACCTCATGGCTACCAATGACAAATTCGACATGATCAATGCAGACCTCTTCGTCCCATTCCGCTCCGGGGCAGGTAGCCTCTACTCTAAAGAACACTTCATCAACTCAAAAAAACGCCTCACACCAGACGGCGTCTTCGTCCAGTGGCTACCTCTCTATCAGCTCACAGAATATGAATTCTCTACCATAGCACATACCATGATCGATGTCTTCGACCAAGTCTCGCTATGGAGACACAACTTCCAGCCAGGCCACGAACTAGTCGCCCTCATCGGACATCAAAAAGACCAACCACTACCCCCATCTAACATAAACAGCCTGCCAGATAAAAAAACAGCCGTCCTCGGCAAAGATCACCTTGATCTCATGAGACTCAACCTACCACTAGATCCTCAAACCATCCTGCTCTTCTACGGAGGGAACCTATCGGCATCACGCTCTCTATTTGAAAACTACCCCATCAATACCGATAATCACCCCGTCATCGAATACCAAGCTCCCAGAAACCATCGCTCAAGCAATGACAACTCACCCCCATGGTTTGTAGGCGAACCTTTCGCTAACTTAATCGACAAAATACAAACCATCTGCCCACCAGAAAAAGACCCCTTACTCATAAACAGAACCAGCACCAACCGCAAACTACCCATCGCAGGGAGCGCCTTCCACAGAGCTCGTATTGAAGCTAATAAAAATAACCCGTCAGCCACCAAAAAAGCATGGCAAAAATTCCTCTCAAACTGGCTTCCAGACCAAAACTAAACCATTTCCCACCCACCCACACACACCTACCTAACTACCTAACTACCTAACTACCTAACTACCTAACTACCTAACTACTGCCGGCGTATACTCAGACGCACAAAATAAGTATCATCTGAAGCAGCAGGAGTAATGCTCTGAGTCATCAATCCATCAATACCCTCCACAGGACCGCCAAGTGGCACCCAGGTAACCAAATCAGTCGACTTCTGTAGCTGATACCAATGCTGAGCTGATGATTGCCACTCTGCCGTCATCGTATTTCCTACCCCAGGAGTCACCTTAAGCGGTGAACCCACATCAGGACTGAGCGGATCACTCCTAAAGGCATACTCCTGCATATCTGACCTCCCATCATTATCACTATCAGTCGTTCCATCAGCCGTCGTAATATTACCAAAATTCTCAACCTCCCAGTTATCCCTTAATCCATCATTATCAGAATCATCATAATTCACCCCCACCCTCGACTTAGAAATCACAAAATCATCAAAGTAAAAATACTCATTCTTATTCACAGGCCTATGAAACTCTCCACCACCATAAAACACACTAAAATAAAAACCTGAAACCCATATAAAACCACCAGTATCACGCCACCTCATATTCCGGATATCCTGAACCTGGACCCCATCAATCCAAGCTTGGATTAACCCATCAGCCACACCAGGCGTATTTATCTTCACTCTGCACTCTATCTGATACCATTTCCCAGGACCTATCGTAACCCGGTCAGCTGCATCATTATTATAATACCAATTCCTAGTATCCCCACAATTCCCAGGCTTATCCATGTGATAAAGGTAAGATACAATATGAGTCTGCTTCGGAGCAGCAGTCAATAACGGATCAGCACCATCAATAGCACCAAACCCACGCCAACCCAAACGCGCAGAAAACCCATCCTGCCCAGTCACATTTACACAGCCAGTAGGCCCAGTCCCACCAATAAAACCCGGTAATTTACCACCCTGAACAAAATCAGTATCATCCTCAAAACGTATCCGATAACTAAAATATAAATCATTCTGAAAAGGAAAACCCAGATCCTTAGTCCAGCCAGCTCCTGAACTACCTCCAAACGTGTTTTGAAATTGAGTCACTCGCAAAGCATTCCCAGAGTAAGCACGATTCCCCCCAGTAATGTGAGTTGTCCCTCCCGTCTGTCCTGCTGGAGCTACTCCACGCGCACCAGATGCACCCCAGTCTTCCAACAGCATCTGGGCATCATAAGTCCCTACCGCCCGATGATCAAAATCCTGATAATAAATAATATCTGGGTTAAGCACCGTTTGAGCACACACAGAACCCTTAACACACAACAACACAGCAAAATAGAGTGATTTCATAACTCCATCTCTGGGAGTGGTTCTGGATAAACTTGTCATGCAAAAACAATGCTTCTCCAACAAACCAAAATCAAGCCTATTATAACATTTGAACTGCTAGAATGGATTGATAGCACAACAAGATAGCACAACAAGATAGCAAGAGTAGCAAGAGTAGCAAGGCACGTGGAAAGCGCATAGTGGACTTTGCAACTGACCAATAACGAAGCTAATCTTGATATATTGTTTTGCTCTTCAAGAAATCTGCTCTGCTGCTGTTTCCAAATATATTGAAATTACTATCAACCCAGAATAACTGTGAAAATGCCAGTATTACAACCTAGCAGCAAACAAATAGCCCACCCCCATATTAAAAAAGCCGCCCAGATAACTGGACGGCTTAAATAAACTTTTATTAAAGCACCATACCTAATGAAATCACCAGATACAGTAACCTTCTAAAATTTAGTCTTCTGATGGACTCCACTCTTCAGTAGATGGAGAAGCAAGGTTGAATGCCTGCTCTAGACCCACCATCTCACTTGATGGCTTAAGCGTCTCGAATGACTGAGACTCCTTCTGAAGCTGCTCAGCACTATACTCAACTGCCTTAACGGAAAGCCCAATTCGGCGCTCAACTTTATCTACCTTGATAACACGTGCTTCAACATCATCTCCAACCTTGAGAACATCTTTCACCTTCTCAACGTGTTCCTCAGATAACTGAGAAATATGTATCAGTCCGTCAATGTCATCCTGCAGATTCACAAACGCTCCAAATGAAGCTATCTTAGCAACGGATCCCTTAACCATGTCGCCAACCTTGAACTTGTCATCAATGTCTGACCACGGATCGTTCTCAGCCTGCTTGATGCCAAGTGAAACTCGCTGATTCTCCTTATCAATGCTAAGCACAACCGCTTCCACTTCATCACCCTTCTTAAGAACTTCTGATGGATGGTTAATCTTACGCGTCCATGAAAGATCAGATACGTGAATCATACCGTCGATACCTTCTTCTAGCCCAACAAAGGCTCCATAAGTAGTAAGGTTACGCACTGCACCAGTGATGCGCTGGCCAATTGGGTAACGCGCCTCAATCTCGGTCCATGGATTAGCCTCTAACTGGCGAACTCCAAGAGAAATCTTCTGCTCCTCGATAGAAATACCAAGAACAACTGCCTCAATCTCCTGATCGATTTCAAGAACGTCTGATGGACGTGTGATTCGCTTAACCCATGATAGCTCAGATACGTGCACAAGACCCTCAACACCTTTCTCAATCTCAACAAACGCACCGTAAGGTAGAAGCTTAGTAACTTTACCACGAACACGCTGACTGATTGGGAACTTCGCCTCGATGTCTTCCCAAGGATTATCCTGCATCTGCTTAAGGCCAAGTGATACTCGCTCCTTATCTCTGTCAACATCTAGGATCTGCACCTCTAAAGACTTGCCAATGTGTAGCATCTCAGATGGATGTGAAATCCTACCCCAGCTCATGTCCGTGATGTGAAGAAGTCCGTCCATCCCCTGAAGATCAACAAATGCACCAAAATCAGTGATGTTCTTAACAAGTCCTTCTACCTTATCACCAATCTTAACAGTCTGAAGAAACTCCTGACGTAGCTCACTGCGCTCCGCCTCGATCACTTCTCTACGTGAAACAACTACGTTCTGACGCTCGTCGTTAGCTTTCACTATCTTAAATTCAAATACCTTACCAACATACTCAGTAAGATCTTTTGGCGGGATGATGTCTACCTGTGAACCAGGAAGGAATGCCTCCACTCCAACGTTCACCATAAGACCACCTTTTACAACACTCTTGATCTTACCTTTAACAAGACCACCATCTTCGTAAACTTGGACAATCTTCTCCCAGTTCTGTCTATGTGCTGCTTTCTCCTTTGAAAGAACGACCATACCGTCGTCATTTTCAAGTTTCATGAGAAGCACTTCTACAACGTCTCCTAATTCGAACTCCTCGTCTTCGAACTCTGATACTGGAATAGCTCCCTCTGACTTATATCCGATATCAACGAGGATCACCTGTTGACGGATGTCAATGATAGTACCGTTAACGATGCTACCTTCTTTAAATTCGCGGAATTTTGAATCAATCAAATCCGACAGTTCAGCATTAATGCTCATATTTTTATATTGTTTTTTTGGTTAAGGTTATGTTCCTTGGTTTTCATTTTTTTCCTATAAAAAAACCTCGTAGCGCCAATGAGAACCGAGGCTATAACAACCTCATCGGCAGGAAAAATATCAAGCGCTTTTTAGTCTCTTCAGGCCGCTTAGCAAGCAGAATGTATTCAATTGAGAGCTTTTTCACACTTTTTCACACAATTATCACCAAATTTACCCCTCCAAATAAAAATTCTCCCTAAAAAGACAGTAATCCATTTGAACTGTTAGAATGGATTGATAGCACAACAAGATAGCAAGCCTAGCAAGGCAAGAGGAAAGCGCATAGTGGACTATGCAACTGACGAATAACGAGGCTAATCTTGATATATTGTTTTGCTCTTCAAAAAAATCAGCTCTGCTGCTGTGTCCAAATGCATTGAAACTACTATCAGCCCAGAATAACTGTGAAAATGGTAGTATGCCCTACAACAGCTAAATCAGACATAAAATCACCCCCAAAAAAAATATTTAACACCCTGACACTCCAAACACCATCACATCACAGCCAAGTCAAACCTCAAACTTGCCAAACAACCTTGCTGTTCAGCAAGTGGACACCCCGTCACCCGCTAAAAGCCATTAAAGAAGTCTCAACACGTAGTAAATCACTGAGGCTAATGCACCAAATTAAAATCGCATAACTAACATCACCGAGAGCCCATTCACCAAGCGCTCGTCCAACAACGGATAACTTTCATGCGGAGCTAACGCCCCGATAGAAAGCTATCTTTGGGTTTCACTGCTTTTATTATTTTTGCTTAGTCTGAGATTCGGTCTTTGATCAGATCTCTATTTAGTTTAGTATATTTAGTGAGAATTTGATTAGTTTGGTTCATCATATGATAATAAAACGAGAATGTAAGAAACATTCCAGAGAAACATATTAGGAGGTCACAAAGTCCTTGAATGTAGCCTAACTTAGATAAATACATTCCGCAAATAACCAGAGTTGTTCCGATAAGGAAAAATATGACCTTCTTTCTGTTATTTGATCTAGCGACATCTTCAGGATTATCAAACAGCTTTTCTAGCTGCATAATTAGTTGATTCTCTAGTTTGGGATTCTGCATGTTATTTTTAAGCTAGATTCTATGGCTGAAGCTCATCGTGAGCCAAGCCTTGGTGAATAAAAATGATGAGCTTAGGGTTTCCGTGGGCTATCTCTCTGACACGAGGTCGGAGAGACATATCCAACATATTAACGTTATTAATACCTAAATTCATCATGAAAGAAATATACTACATCGGTCTAGGCGTGCACAAGGACACAATTGCAATCGCATCAATAAAATCTAATTCACGCGCAGAGGCCACCTATCACAGCACTTGTGGTGGTAGCAATGCAGCAGTAGAAAGAGCACTGCGAAAGCTTGCAAAAAAGCTAGGCGTAAAACTACAAGATCTCAAAGTCTGCTATGATGCTGGCCCCACTGGGTTCATTCTAGGTCGCAGACTCATCCAGCTTGGCGTTGAATGCGTGCTCTGCTCACCATCTAAAACAGAACGTAAGCCAGGCGAAAAAATAAAAACCGATAAACGCGATGCCCAGAAACTAGCTAAGCTCTTCAAAAACGGCGACATCACCCCCGGTTAGAATCCCACCAGAACTTTACGAAGCTGTTAGAGATGTTTGCCGTATAAATATTGTATGTCTTATTATTTTAATGCTAAGAAAGCACTAGAACAGCCTACAGGAAAGTAAGTCTGACACATTGAAACCGCCGTGCTACACTGCCAACATCAACCACGCAGTCACTCCGCAGAGTCCCCTGGCAAATCCGTATGGCCGGTGGTGTGGGGGGTGGCGGTTAGAACCCGTTACCTACCCGATTAGTCTTATGTAATTTTAAGTATAAGTGGATGCTAAAACACCACTACACCAGTCATCATAAGTAAAACTCGTTGGTTCCTCCATAAGATTTGCAACTCTTTTACGAAATAGTGCCAATAGTATTGCAGAATGTGCCTTTGTTACCGATAGAACATAATTAACTCGATTCACGGTCTTTTCCGAAACACCTTGTCGAACACTGTGACCGATCGTGAAATAAAGAAGATGTAAAAAATAATCCGCCTTGGGACAATGATCATCAGCCGCTAATTTTGCATATAGCTCTTCATATGGAAGATCATGAATGATTATATCCCAATCCTGCACTGGCTCGGACGCCTTTGCATCATACGCCCACTGCTTGATCAAATCTTCTGATGGATTGTACCACTTAGACATATGACAAATTTAGACTAACGATAGAGCGCACACACGGCGTCCAACGTCAACAGACTCGTGGATACGATAAAATAAATCAAGGCTAAAACCTTTCAAACTCGCGATATAAAGCCGTTGTCGTGACGCGTCTTGTTCGGTCTTGGGCCTATGCAACCCAAACAGCTTTACCTTCACGAATAGCGTATTGAGTTGCTGTCAAGATGTTCCCAAACCGAAATTGAAGGCCTTCAACATCAATGCCTAGTTCAACACTGATTTCGGGAATAACGTCAATAAGACGCTCTAATTCCTTGCGAAATAGTATAAGATCTCCGCCGAAAATGAACAAATCTTCAGCAAAAAGCTTCGGCAAGAATACAGCCCCTCTAGATATTAGCGCATCAGAACCATACACCTTATGTCGCCACGATTCGAAACCCGCAAGATCGCTTCCGTCTTTAGGATATGGGTCTTGGTTAGTGATCTCTCCAGTTACAGGATCTATAGATGTAGTAGTGACTGATAGGGACATTTTTTTGACCGAACAGTATTAGATCACTCCCCCTGATGTGATATCACATCTTAAGCTGGTTGCTAGTCGTAAGGTAGTGGTTTTCGTTTTGATACTATAAAGAATAAAGGTTTGAAGCTACTTGGCAAGTATTTATTATGGACTTTAATTTCATCTTTAATTATTAATAGTTACTCTTTCTTAATGAATTGATATCAGGTATTTTTCAACACGGTTGATATCACTTGTTTAGGGAAAATTAAATTTATAGATGATCGAAAGATGACGATTTATGTTTTCATATGAACATATCGTGGTATTTTATATGTTCATGAGAACAATTGTGAATTGGAGGGATGATTTGGAGTCGTCTAGAGATTTAAGGGAAAATGAAAAACAGGCTTATGGGTTTCTTATTTCCTGGTTCG
>CALGZA010000025.1 GCA_937934595.1 uncultured Verrucomicrobiales bacterium
AAATGGCTCCGGCACAAGGATTCGAACCTTGGACCTAGTGATTAACAGTCACCCGCTCTACCGCTGAGCTATGCCGGAATTTAATGATTACGTGCTACCTTTATATCTTTTAAAGTAACTCGTAACGGGCGGGAAGTTGTCATAAACTACAGAAAGTGCAAGAAAAAAAAGGTGTTTAGCCGTATTATTTTTAACATTTTTTATTCATCGACCAATACCACAGCATTTGCAGCTGCATAGTGCTCTGCATGCGTGAGACTTATCTTAATGTCCACAACATTGAGTGTCTCAGCATACGCTCCACCCGCACCACTCATCAGAACCTTAGGCTCGCCTGACGGCTCCCTCACTATCTCCATATCCAACCATGAAACCTCTTTCCCTATACCACTACCAAACGCCTTCGCTATAGCTTCTTTCGCAGCAAAACGAGCTGCAAAGTGAATCGCAGGACGCTTCTGAGACAGACAATAGTCACGCTCAGCCTCAGTAAATATACGCTGTAAAAACTTTTCCCCAAACTCAGCAATAGAAGAGCCTATTCGCTCCACCTCCACGACATCTATACCAATACCTAAAAGATTCATACCACCACCCCCTCAGGATCATACCCCTCCATCAATTCACGTATTTCAGACACCGCCTGCGTAAAGCCCACTCGCACTGAACGAGCAACTATCGTATGACCAATATTTAATTCCTTCAAATAAGGAACCGCATAAAGCTCATGAATATTTTCATAATTAATTCCATGCCCAGCATTCACCTGTAAACCTATCTCATGCCCCCTCTCTGCTGCCGCCTTTAACCTATCTAACTCCTCAACTCGCTTACTAGCCTCCCCACCCACAGCATTTGCAAAACATCCAGTATGTAACTCCACCATCTCCGCCCCCATCCTAGCAGACGCCTCAACCTGCTCAATATCAGGATCAATAAACATACTAATTTCCATGCCCGCCGCCTGTAACCTCTTAACCGTAGGCTCCAAATCTGCATAAAGCCCCACTACATCAAGTCCACCCTCAGTCGTCACCTCTTCTCGCGTCTCAGGTACCAAACAAATAAACTTTGGCTTCAACTTCAAAGCAATATCTATCATCTCCTCACTATTCCCCATCTCTAAATTAATAGGAAGCTCAGTAGCCTCCTTAATCCTATAAGCATCCGCCTCCTGCATATGCCTCCTATCACCTCTTACATGAATCGTAATAGAATCCGCACCTCCCAGCTCCGCATCAGCCACAGCATCTATAACACTAGGCTCAGCATTAGGAGAATCCGGCAGCAACGCATAACGTGCCTGCCGCAAAGTCGCAATATGATCAATATTTACTCCGAGTAGTAAGTTCATTATGTCCACTCATTGACTCATTACAGCTAAATTGTCAACAGACACCGCCAATTTAACATACTTCTATCAAACCTTAATTACCATAAACATACATAAAAATCACCAGCAACCACCAAAATAACCGCCATGGAATAAAATCACACCCAGACACAAAAGCCACGTTTCCTCTTGCGGTAAATTATGCTTATCTTTATCAACAACCTACCATGAAGGGAAAATCTAAAATCCAGAGTGAAACAGAGCCAGCATCTTTACCTAAAGCTCTCCCTCGGCTCCCCATTTTGCTCATGATGTTTGTCTCAGGCTTCGCTGGCCTCGTCTATCAAGTGCTCTGGATGAAACAACTCGGGCTCTTATTCGGAAATACCGCCCACGCCACATCCATCACACTCGCCACATTCTTCGCAGGTATTGGTTTCGGCAGCTGGTGGTGGGGAAAAATAACCAGTAAATCAACTAACCCAGTTCGCCTCTATGCCATCCTAGAAATCGGAATCGTCATCACTGCATTATTATACTATGTCATCTTAAAAATATTCTACGCTATCTACCCAAACGTATACGAACTTAGCGCAGGCTCTTCATGGCTTATCATCATCAAATTCGCTCTCTCACTACTTCTCATATTCCCAGCAGCCTTCTTCATGGGTGGCACCATACCAGCCATTGGACAAGCCATGATCCGCCATCGTAAATCATTCGGTAGCACCTCATCATTCATATACGGAACTAACACACTCGGTGCCGCATCAGGCGTAGCTTGTGCAGCATTCACTCTCATCCCCAAATTCGGCTTCAGCCTATCCTACGCCATCGCCGTATCCCTTTCAGCATCAGTTGCCGCTCTCTCATGGTGGCTCTCACGTAAACCAGAGGCCACACTAAACAACCCTCCCCAGATCACACCCCAAGACAACCAAACTAACAAAAATCACGATAAAAACACACCAACAGCCCCCTCACTTAACGAACGCCTCATACTCATCCTCTGCTTCTTCTCAGGATTCTCAGTCCTCGCTCTAGAAGTTCTATGGACTCGTATATTCGCCCAAGTCCACGAGAATTCAGTCTACTCCTTCGCCATCATTCTAACCGTCGTCCTTGTATGTTTAGCTATCGGCTCATGGCTAAGCTCTATTCTTGCAAAACTAAAACTACCACCACTTCAAGGAACAGCAGCACTCATACTCATCGGCGGAGCATTCCTTCTCATCAACCCATGGATGCTCATGCAGGTCACAAATGACCTACAACCCATCTATAAACCTGACCAATCATGGGACGACTACGTAAGCTGGATGTACGGAATAGGTTTCAGAGGAATCGGCTTTCTAGTCATCGCTCTAGGCACAGTCTTTCCATTCCTCATGAAAGCCACAGAGCAATACGCCAACCAGCCAGGTAAAGCATTAGGCAAAATACTCGCAGCAAACACACTCGGAGCCATCATCGGTGCGCTCATCTGTGGTTTCATCCTACTCCCCACCCTAGGAATCTGGCGTAGCATGCAACTAATCACCGCCGGATACTTAATCATCGGAATCATCCTCCCACTCGGAAAAGTACGCGCAGCTAACATCACACGCGCCGGATCCATCCTCTGCCTCATTCTCCTATTCACCACCATGAGCCCCGTAAAGAACCCAGCACAAGGAAAACCCCATGGCTCCGCTTCCAGTCAAATCCTACAAACCTGGGAAAGCAGCGACTGCACCGTAACAGCAACCAAAGAAAAAAATGGAAACATCGCCATCAAAATAAATGGAGCCTACTCACTAGGATCCACACAAGCATTCAGCGAACAAGCCAATCAATCGCGTATCCCACTCATGATACACCCTAATATCCAGAACATATTTAACCTAGGATTCGGAACAGGAATGTCAGCAGGAGCATCACTAAGTCCCCAGTTCCCAAACATCAAAAAAGTTACCAGCTGCGAACTCACTAAAACAGTCGTAGATGCCGCCAAATCACATATACCTCCTCAAATGACCGGTGGCGTCTTCACAGACCCCAGATCTAAAATCATTATAGAAGACGGTAGGCACCACCTCATGGCATCCAGTGAAACATATGACATGATCAATGCAGACCTCTTCCTTCCATACCGCCGCGGAGCAGGCAGCCTATACAGCCTAGACCACTATCAAACTGTCGCCAAACGCCTCAACCCAAACGGCATATTCGTCCAATGGCTACCACTATACCAAATCACAGAAACAGAGTTCGGCGTAATCGCACGCACCATGTTAGAAGCATTCAGCCAAGTCACCATATGGAGAAACAACTTCACCCCAGGCAGAGAAAAAATTGCCCTCATCGGCCAGCTCAGTCAAAAACCCATCCCCATACCACCAGCAATAACCCGCCAATCCATGCTGCAACAAACAGCAGGAAAAAACTGGCATGAGTCACACGCCAACATGATTAAACCAACACCATCAACAATTTTATTCCACTACATCGGCAACCTAACAGCAGCAAGTAATCTCTTCACTCACTACCCTATCAACACAGACGACAAACCAATCATCGAATACCAAACACCCCTCTTATTCCGTCAAGTAGCAGCCAAAGACAAGGTCATTTGGATGGTCGGCCCTAAACTCATAAAAATCATTAACCTTATATTACTAGAGTCACCTATCATGACTGACCCCATGCTCGCTGGCCACCCAGACGCCAGCCGCAGACTAGCCATAGCCGGTAAACAGTTCCATAAATCTCTCGTCGCAAAAGCACTCAACAATATCGAAGAATCAGAAGAAGCCTGGTTCCAGTTCAACCATCACTGGCACGCAACAGCAGACGGCAAATAAAAAGTGGCTCCCTTTGGCCATACCACTTCTTTGTTTCTATTCTTTGATGTTCAATGCACCTTTGAACAGAAAGATTTTTCAATGTATCACTGGCTCCGTTTGGCATTACAGCTTCTCAAAAAATAAAACGACGGTTGACATTAGGCTTTTAACGCTATTGAATCCCATTCTCAATAACGCAAGAGCCAATGTCTAAACCTGAGAAACAAAAAATCAAATCTTTCTGTAAATGGAGCCCCAAGCAAATTCAAAAAAACTTTGAATTACTTACTGAGCTCCTAGAAGACCCACGCTTTGTATGTAAAAAATGTGCCAGAGCCTCCAACAACAAGAAAACCCTCTGTAAACCAGAAAAACTACCAACCGTAGCAAAATGGTAACTACCCCTCAGCCTCAACAGGCGGATGTTTAATAATAAAATCTAACACATCTTCAGGCTCATCAGTGCAGTGCAGCATCTGCGCATAATCCCTGCCTTCAGCTAACTGCTTAATACACGGATAAATCATCGTATCCTCAGTATACCGCTTCTCTCCCAAGAAAACCATAGGACTAATCTTCTCAAACGTAACATAATGGTTCTGCGTGGCATCCATAAAGATCTCCTGAGTCGTCCCCGCACTCCCTGGCGCAAACACCACCCCATACTCAGCTATCGCTAACAACCCATCTTCACGTATACTGTTAGAAAAATACTTCGCTACATGCTTACTAAACAAATTCGTAGGCTCATGACCATAAAACCAAGTTGGCACAGCCAAGGAAGAGTGACCATTCGGATACAGATGAATCACACTCTGCGCCGCCTGCATATAGCCATCATCACTATAAATAGGTGCAGTAGCAAGTATCTTAAAAACCTCTTCCAGCCCATCATCATCCACATCAGCTAACCACGCCCCCAGATTAGCAGCCTCCATCATCCCAGGTCCACCTCCAGAAGCCACATAGTAACCCTCACGGGTCAAATCACGGGTCAACTTGACCACCTTCTTATAATAAGGATCAGTCCTAGGAGTCCCATGCCCACCCATAATAGCCACTACCTTCTTTGGCCCATCACCATCCACCTTACCTTCTAACAAGTCCCTCAAACCATCATCCACAGCATGATCATGCAGCCTCTGAGCCAGAGACTCTAAAATATCAGGCTTAGCCCTACCCTTAGACTCAAAATGATCATAGATCCGCTTATCCACACTCTGATCTATCTTATGCGTCCACCCATCCATCAACTCCTCACGCGTATAAAGTGTCGCCCTGTAAGGATTATAAGGTAAATTTGGCAAATTCGGAAACACCACAGCACCCTGCTGAATCAAAAAATCCACCGTAGTCTCCTTAGGAAAATGACACCCCAAAAAAACCGCCCCTGTAAAATTTAACCGGTTCCAATCCAAATCCTCATCCCTAAAATCTAACCCCTGAATCACGGCACAATGTAACTGACCCTTATGCTTCAAAAAATCTTCTAATCTATCTAACTCTCTAACAACAGAATATCTCATGCAGAAATACTACGACATATACGCCACTCCGCCAGAGAGAAATCAGAATAAATAAACACCACCACTTAAAAACCTACAACCCATCTAACACATCAAACGCATAATCTATCTCATCCACACTATTATAATGCAGCATCCCCAACCTCAAAACACCATCACTCCTATCTAACCCAAGCGCATCCACCAAATTCACCGCATACATATGCCCATTCCAGCCAAACACACCATGATCAGCCAAATGCCGTGCCAAATCCTCAGGTGTATGCCTAACAGAAGTCAGCGCAAACGTCGGCGCCCTGCCACTCACACCAGAAACCCCATGCAACCTCAAAAAATTATGCCCATCCAACCTCGCTAAAAATCGCTCCACCAATAACCTCTCCATCTCCCCTATCCTCCCATAACTCAACCCAAAATCCCCATTCCCCTCACCACCAAGCGATAACAAATACCCCAAACAAGCACCGAGCCCAGCCACAGCAGTAAAATTCTGCGTACCAGTCTCCCAACAATGAGGAATCTCAACCGGAGACGGCTCTATCTTATAAGGCTCTATCAAACGCATCAAATCCTTCCTCCCATATAAAATTCCAATATGAGGACCAAAAAACTTATAAGCAGAGCAAACTAAAAAATCACAACCTAACGCTGCCACATCCACCCTGTAATGAGGAGCATGATGAACCGCATCCACATAAATATAAGCCCCAAACCGATGAGCCACCTCACTCATACCCGCAATATCCACATGACTACCCAGCAAATTTGACGAACTAGTTATAGCCACCAACCGCGTCCTCTCATCAATAAAACGCTCAAGTGTCTCCACAGGAATCGACTGCGTCACAGGATCAAAAGGAAGTATCCTCACACTCACCCCCCTATCCTCAGCCGCTCGCCTCCAAGTCGAAATATTCGCATCATGATCTAACTGTGAAACAATAATATTATCACCCTCAGCCCAAGTCTGAGACAAAGCACGACTAAACGCAAAAGTCAAACTCGTCATATTCTGACCAAACGTCACCTCACTACTCTCACAATTCAAAAATAGCCCTACCAACTCACGCACATCAGCCACCATCTCCACAGTCTCCCTACCAGTAGCAAAACAGCCACCATGATTCGCATTATGATGAAGAATGTAATCACTCATCGCCTCAGGAACCACACGCGGAACCTGAGACCCACCAGGACCATCAAAATAAACCACAGACTCGCCACCAAGCCTACGCGCCAGTGCTGGAAACTCCTCCCTTACACACCCTAAAGACAATCTAGAAGACATAAAAATAAATGCTAAAGAAAATTATCTCCTATGCTCCCCAGCAGTTAGAACAAATATATCGCGTGTAGCATGCTTTACATCATCAGCCGGATGAATCGAATTCGCATTATGCATCACCTTCTCATCATCACAGAATAAAAACTGACCAGGCTCCAACATCGTCTCAAATACAGCCTCCTCATCCTTAGCCAAATGAATCGAATTCGCTCCACCTATAACACCATCACGACGAACCACAAAAATACCCAAATAATGACATCCATCACGGTGAACCCCCTCAGGAGATGGATTACCCTCAACCCCCTCACCACACAATACCCTAATCTGATGCACCTCCACAGGAGTATTCATCATATTAATTCCAGTAATTGATACAAAACAATCAATAATATTCTGAAAACTCGAATGCTGAATCACACTATTATCTATCTCATCATACTCACGGAAAATATCCGGACGCCCCTCATACTTCTCAGTCTGATAAAACTGCTTGTGAGGTAACCTAGACAGTCCCTGAGGCGAACCAGAAAACCATGAAAACCTGCGCCTACGGAATCCACCCTGAATATAATTATCCACAGGCAACATATCAAAAGAATCATAAAGAGAACACCTATCTATCTCAGGCGCATCCACAACCGCATAACCTTTTTCAATCAATTCCTTATTCATAAAGAAACCATACCCAACAAATCTTAATTTGCCTAGTGCAATATCACACCCAAATATCCACTATATCACATCCTCACGTAAAACCCCCACATAAGGCAAATTCCTATACTTCCCCTTATAATCCAAACCATAACCTACCACAAACTCATCACCTATAGTAAAACCCACATAATCAGGCGTATACTCCACCCCTCGCTCCTTATCCTTCGCCAACAAAACGCAACTCTCCACAGAACTCGCCCCAGCCCCCTTAATCACACCGCACACCGCCTCCATCGTAAGTCCAGTATCAAATATATCATCCACCACAATCACACGCTTCCCTAAAAAATCAGGCATCCCTACATCCAGAAACTTCACCTCTCCACTACTCTTCATACCACCATGATAACTTGAAATATTCATACACTCCAAGTCTAACCTCACAGGCATCCTCCTAAACAAATCAGCACCAAAAACCATCGCACCCTTCAGCAAAACCACAATCATCAAATCATCCACACCACCCTCCATAATCTTCCCTGCAAGAACATCTATCCTATGACCTATCACCTCCTCACTCACCAATATCCTATCTATAGCCTCATGCATGAATAACCACCTAACACAAAAGCAATCCAGAATCTAACAAAAACAACCGCCATAAACATCACACCCTACTTCGAGCTGGCCTTCGCAACTTTCCAATCAATGATCCCAGCACTCAGATTTATAATTTCCTTACCATGCAAAGGACGTATACTGAGCTTATTTACTCCTACCTTAAGAGACTTAACTATGTTACTAGGAATGCAAATAGCTCCATAGTCCTTAAACTCCCCAATCTTCCGCTTCACAGGAACATCATTCAATAGAATTTCGATATTATCTCCAGACCACCTTAGCTTAATATATGGATTTTCCAGCTTAAGATCTTCTAGCGAGAAATTCATAGAAATAACACCACTTCTAATATTCTTATCCCAAGTAGATGCAGATGCAGGCACTATTTCTATGATTTCTCGACTACGATGAACCAAGTTTCGCATTCGTAGATTACACTTCTCATAACTCCATTCAGGATGATCAATCTTTTCTTCAGGCTTTTTGGGGATCAAATTGACAGCACGACCATAAGGACCTACTTCAACTCGATAATCGTTTTGCATCCCTTGGTAAAATCTAGTTCTTGGTGTGGAATCTTCATACCCCTCCCAATGCAGGAACGGACCAAAAATCTGAAGAACATAAGCCGCATAGTCACCAGTCACATGAGATTGATGTGGCTGATTTTTCAAAATAACCACAGAGTGTTTTTTGAGAGCCTCTAGTAGCTCTTTATTCCTATAGGGTGACTCTAACATGCACTGAACAAACATTTCTGCAGTGTTTCTTTTAACACTCAAAGAAGCAGCCCGCATTGGCTTTTGATTCTCAATCAAAGAATCAGCTCTTACTGAGCGGTAAGGTATATTTTCAAGACCCAAATATGCAATGAGGCGTAGTAATCCTTTCATTGTCTCTGCAGTTGCTCCATACCGATTCCAATACCCCCCTTTACCATTAGGCCCATGAAACATCCCTGTAACATTGCTAATCTCTCTCATAGCAAGCTCCACAGCTCGCTCAAATGCAGGAATTAACGCTACGTTTCCATCCTGAATCTGGTTGAGCATACTACTCAAATGAGCTGTACCATGGTTCATTTTTCGAGCTGCTATTTCACGAAAGCACTTTTGGGTATCGATCTCAAAGGCACCATGACCAGTCGTCTGATACAGTGGATTAGTATTCAATAGCTTAAGAATAACCCCAACATATTTTCCATTACATTGTCTGGGCGTTCCTTTTCTTGTAAGATGGTTGATCCAAGACCCGTTCGGCTTTTGCCACTTCTGCCAAAACAACCTTGCCTTCTTCAAGCGCGCTGGAGTGTAGCCGGGTAATTTTTCAAGAGATCCGTAGTGATCTAATAATTGACTATAGATCCTATAGGTAACGACTTCATCCCATCGAATATCCCCTCCAAATTCCTTCTTATCTTCACAGTAAAACCAACGTCCGTGAGCCTCAATTTCACTCGTTGCTCGTTTCTCACAGTATTGGGAATATTTATCGAGAAAAGTCGACACATTTTTAGGAGGCTTTATTTTACCTTTTAAGCGAATATCTTTAATATTGTCCTTAAAACATCGTTCAAGCTTCAAATCCTTTAAAGAATCTCCCCTAGAAGGAAGAAATAAAATAATAAGCAAAAAAAGGACTCCCAAAAAAAACTTAACAAAAGAATATTGATAGGTTGAATATGATATCATAACAAATTAAATTTAATATTAACAATGTATATCTAATTTTAAACCTAAATATAGTAATCTTTAGTTTAGCTACCTACCCCCCCAATTAGCCAGCTTTATTTTAAAAAACTTGTCAAAATAAATACTACTAAGAAACGTAGCAGCTGTAATCGTCTACACTGGATTCCTAAATAAACAATTTCTACTCCGTTCGTTCTGACTCAGCCTTACTCACTCTATAGCCAATAATGAAGTTTTTCAAAATCACATCCCAAAAACACCACGCACCAAAGACAGAATAAAAAACGATCATAAACCATGAATATAGCTCAGGATACTCCCTATCGGTATATCGATAGATCGACAATAGCCCCACGCAGAAAATAAATCCATACAACCAGCCAAAAACAAAACGCAATCCCTTCCTAAGCCACTTATCCACCATACATCTCAACACCCTACTAATCAGGCACCCTTTCCAGCAATAAACTCACATCCATCAACACACCCATCTCATTAAACTCCACCCCCTCACTCGCCAATAACTCACGCTTCCTCACTATACTATCCCCTCTCACATCACCCATAAATCCACCCAACCTTAAAGTAGCCGGTATGACCCGATGACACGGCACCTCAGGCGCAAAAGGATTCCTTCGCATAGCATTCCCTATTGCCTGACCAGAAGCACACCCCACAGCCTCACCCAGTACCTTATAAGTCACCACATTACCCGCAGGCACCCGGCACAGCGCCTCATACACTCTAGATTCAAATCGTGTCGGCTCCCTATCCATATAGCTACCTATGCATGAAAGGAGGTAAAGATCCACCTATAGAATCAGCCACAGCCCGCAGCATCTCAGCCTCCCGGCTCTCCAAAACACCATCGCTCATCACCGCCAAACCACAAGCATGCAATACCTGCTTCTTAATCAACGGACTAGACTGATCCAGCTTATCCAGTGCCTTATCCACCTCAGATAAACCACAGTCCTGTGGCGGTAAAATAGTCAACTGCCCACTAAGCTCAGAAATGTCATTAGACGCTGCAGCATAAGCTACGGCCAGATCATCACCATTCGAAGCCCCTATGCCTGCCATAGTCGAAATAAGAACATTAACCTCGCCCGAAAGCTTCTGAATCCTAGTATAACGTGTCCTTACACCACCATAATTCAAAAAATGAGCAGACAAATGACGCTCCAATACCTTCTGCAACATAAACTCAAAAATATCCACCTCACCATCACTCGCTATCATCCAGCGCGTTATCTCAATAAACCTCTCATACTCCGGTAAAGTCAACTTCCTCAAAGTCGGTATACACAGATCTAACAACGCTATCTTCTCAGCAGAATGTAACTCGCGTAATGCCTGGTTCCAACCCAGCGCAAGCTCCACAGCATTATCACCAGCAGACTTCTTCAAGAAAGATATCTCCCCCTGAAGTAACGCATCATCCTCAGCTAACAATAAACCAAAAATCAACGCCTGCGCATACTCCCTGTCATGACAAGCACTGATCCACTCCTCAGATAAAGAATCCCGTATCCTCTTCCCTATCGCCACATCGTTATGCGATGAATCACCCACATCATCCCACTCCTGCTTCTCCACCTGCACACTACCTCCAGCACCAGACCGCCCACCAGCAAATCCACTCATCCTCGCATCACTACCACCAGAAACCCTCTCCTGATGCGCTACCAATGGCAGCTCAGTTGGCTTAAACTCACCATCCCAGTCCTTCTCTATCGTAGCTATCCTCACACCAAGCGGCGGATGCGTATCAAAACCATAACTAAACATACCACCATCAGCAAAAAACATATGACTCGCCTCTCCTGCATTCGCATGATTAACCGTTGAGCCATACTCTTGCCCCCCTATCTTCTTCAAAGCCCCAGCTATCCCACTCGGATCTCGCGTAAACTCCACCGCACTCGCATCAGCCAGATACTCACGCTGACGAGAAATCGCAGCTTGTATCATCCTAGCAAAAAATAACCCAATAGCACCTATCACCAACAACGCTACCCCCGCCAAAATCAACGCAATCATAATACCACCGTTGTTATCATTCCTACTAGAACGCACACGTGTAAAACGCAGAGAATGAAGTATCATCCTCCCTAACAGAGATATCATCATAATGCCAAACAACCAGCCAATCAGCCGCATATTCAACTTCATATCCCCATTCAAAATATGACTAAACTCGTGCGCTATCACCCCCTGTAACTCACCACGAGTCAAACGCTGCACACAGCCACGTGTCACTCCCACCACAGCATTCCCTGGCTCAGTACCAGCCGCAAACGCATTAATCCCAGCCTCATCATCCATGATCCAGACCTGCGGCACAGGTAATCCACTAGCTATAGCCATCTCCTCAACCACATTCACCAACTTCTTCTCATCTAAATCAGTCGTATGCGGATCCACTGGACGAGCCCCCACATCTCTCGCCACACACTCTCCACCACCAGACAGTTGAAGATGCTTAAACGTATTACCAAGAAATATCACACAGCTCGTAATCGCAGCAACTGTCAAAAACCTACCAAAATCCCACCACTCACCACTCACCGTATCACGAGTTATATTACCAAACTTATCCACGTAAGTAATCTCAGTCCCACCCTTCCACTGATAAGCAAATCCAACCACAGCATACACAGCAATCACCACACCTATAACAGCAAGAAAGAAATAAAATATCAGCCACTTAGACCTCTTGCGTGCATCATCCTGTGCTTCGTAAAAATTCATATCGCTATCTATTATTAGTAATGAGTAAAAAAATAGTTAGCTGGTTCATCCCAGCTAACTACGCATAATTGCCTAGATCAACTTAGAAAGAAACCTTCACGCTCTCACGCTCCTTCTCATCAGACACCTCAAACAAAACAGCCTGATTGAAATTAAACATCCCTGCAAAAATACTAGATGGAAACGTCTCACATCGGTCATTATACATCGTCACTGCATCATTATACGCCTGACGTGAAAAACCTACCTTATTCTCAGTCGTTGTCAGCTCCTCACTGAGCTGCATCATATTCTGATTAGACTTCAAGTCAGGATAACTCTCTGACAATCCAATAAAACTCCCCATAGACGACCCCAAACTCGTCTCAGCCGCAGCCAAAGTCCCCATAGAAACAGAATCTTCAGGAGAAACAGACTGACGTGCCTCACTCGCTGAATTACGTGCCTTAATAACCGCCTCCAAAGTCTCACTCTCATGCTTCATATAACCCTTGGCAGTCTCAACCAAATTAGGTATCAAATCATGCCTTCGCTTCAACTGAACATCAATCTGCGCAAACGCATTCCTATACCTGTTCCGGCTCTTAACCAGACCATTATACATCCCCATAAGCCAAAATGCGATAAGCACAGCCACTACGATCAATCCTATTATTATATATATCATTATATTTTCGTGTTAATTGTTTCACACACTCTGCACCATAAAAAAAAAAATCCCATTATAAAACTTCAAAATTTATATACCCACATCATACTCACCCCATGAAACACACCATCATCGCCGCCGGTAAACCCTCACTCAAATACTGCAAAGACGGCGTCGCTGAATACCAAAAACGCCTCAAGCGCTACGGCACCTATGAACTAAAACACATCAAAGACGGATCATCAGAAGCCGTGTCAAACCGCCACCTAGAGCATTCTAACGCACCAGGAACCATCCGCATCGTCCTAGATGAACGTGGCGAACTCCTAACAACCGACCAGCTACTCAAAAAAATCAACCTCTGGGAAATGAACGGTCAAAAAAATGCCACCTACCACATCGGAGCATCAGACGGACACACTGAAGAACTCCGTAAAAATGCAACCCTCGTCTGGGCTCTCAGCCCACTCACACTCCAGCACGAACTCGCGCTCACCGTCCTACTAGAACAGCTCTACCGCATCGCCACCATCAAAAAAGGCGAGCCATACCACAGATAAAACAATAAAAATCACACCACCTTCACCCTTTATAACTCTTTATTAACTCCACAAAATGCTCCAAATACTGAGCAGCCTTAGCCTCGCCCACTCCCTTAATCCTCACCCCAGCATCCATACTCGTTGGCCTCAACCTCGTAAAATACTCCAACGTCTTATTTGAAAACACCACATAAGGCGGCACCGACTGATGCTTCGCTATCTTAGCTCGTAAATCTTTCAAAGCCCCATACAAACCAGGATCAAAACCCATCTCCTCTATCTCCACATCATACCCAGGCTTAACAGGAGACTCATCCGCAGGCTTCCTCACACTCGGCCATACCATCATCGCATCAGACTTACCTAACATCACCGAATCACCCAGAGGCGTCAATGTCACCAGCGGATACTCACCCTTCTGAGTATGTATCAAACCAGAATCATGCATATACTTAAATAACTCATTCACAGTCGCCGTCCCACACTCCTTCAGCATCCCATACGTTGTCAACGTATCCAACTTATTCTTCAAAATATCCTGTGAGCGACTCCCCATCAACATCTGCACTATCTTACCCCTTCCAAATCGACCCTCCCACTTGCCCACCGTCCTCCTACTCATCCGCGCCACACCACTCAATGCCTTCCGTAACATCAAAACCTCAGACTCACTACCCTTCCTCAGATCCCCACCAAACTGACTCTGACACACATCACAGCTACCACAAGGAGCAGGATTCTCTTCCCCAAAATAATCCATAATCCACTGCTGCCTACACTGCCGTGAATAACACATCTCTATCATCGAATTAAGCTTCTCCCTATCCCTCTCATGCTTCTCCTCAAGTGCCCTCCTATCCACAGGTATCTGAGAAGCCAATATATTAGGCTGCAGCAACCTAGTACCCTTTGCCCTCGATCCAGCTATATCAAATCTCTCTACCAGCCTATTCCTTGCCAATACACTCAACGCACTACCAACAGCCATCCCATTCTTAATATCAGCACCCTCCTTGATCTCATCCAGTGTCAAACGTAACTCAAAATCATCATTAACCGAATTCAATAAAAACTGATAAATCCCACACACATCAGAATAACTCGGATTCACACCCTCAATAAAAAACTCCTGAGTTCGAGTATCCGCATAATTAAAAAACAACTCACACACTGAAGCCTCTCCATCCCTTCCAGCCCTTCCAGCCTCCTGATAATAAGCCTCCACACTCCCAGGAATCTCAAAATGTATCACAAACCGAACATCTGACCTATCTATACCCATCCCAAAAGCATTCGTCGCCACCGCCACATCAGCCCTCTTCGTTATAAACTCAGTCTGCGTCCTATCTCGCTCCACATCACTCATACCACCATGATACGCTATACATGAAATACCCCAGTCATGCAGCATCTCAGAAACCTCATCCACTCGCTTCCTCGTCGCACAGTAAACGATCCCCGTCTTATGCTCATCCACTATCTCTCGTATCCGCTTATACTTCATACTATGCTTCTCAGTCGCACTAATTGCCAAGGAAAGATTCGGCCGCGCAAAACCACTCACCATCTCAAACGGACTACGTAACTTCAAAACACCTAAAATATCTTTCCTAACAACAGACGTCGCCGTCGCAGTCAATGCCACACACTGAGGTCTTCCTAACCGCTCCAAAGCATCCCCAAGCCGCATATAATCCGGCCTAAAATCATGACCCCACTGGCTCAAACAATGCGCCTCATCAACCGCAAGTAATGCTATATCAACATCCTCCATCGCACGCATAAACGACGCAGAACGAAAACGCTCAGGAGCAATATAGACCAGCTTATACTCCCCCCTCCTCATCCTAGACATCCTATCCATCTGGTCACCATGTGCCAACGAAGAGTTAATCATAGTAGCAGGTATTCCCTTAGCCTCCAGAGCATCCACCTGATCCTTCATAAGCGCTATCAACGGACTCACCACCAATGTCACCCCCTCAAGACACATCGCCGGTAACTGATAACACAAGGACTTCCCCCCACCCGTAGGCATCACCACCAAACCATCAGAACCACTCAGTATGCGCTGCACCACATCATCCTGTGCATCTAAAAATCCATCAAAACCAAAATACTCCTTAAGAGCATCCAACGGCTGTTTAATCAAATTCGCCATATACTTAACCTAATAAATCACCAATCGAACCAAAATCAGGCACCATCAAGCGCTTATACAACCGAGTCGCAGACCCATCAGTCAAACTCGCTATATAATCACACAGTAACCTCCTCCTCCCCGCTAACGTCTCACTACCACGTAACTCCGCAGACACATCCCTAGATAACAAATGGTAAGGACTATCCTCATCACCTAAAATACTCCACAACTTCGATAACAAATGATCCCCCTTATACTCCAGCTGATTCAACTCAGGCGAACTAAATACCAAATCATAAGCCATCTTCTTAAACTCACGCGTCTCAGACTGAACCCCCTTATCAACAACAAGCTTATACTTATACCTGTTAGAAACCTCACTCATAAAATTCACATCCTCCTCCAAACGCACACTCTGTATATAACGACCTATCCTATTCCCCGCCATCAGCTCTACCCTATTCCCCCTTATAGACCTCAATAAATCACCCACCGGCGTCCCCTTCTCCACTCCACAGCCATTCTCATCAGCCCATCGCTCAACATGCTCAATCGTTAAAAACCCAGCCCTAACAGAATCCGCAAGATCATTCAAAGAATACGCAGTATCATCAGCCCAGTCCATAATCTGACACTCAATAGACCTAAAACTATCCCGCACCCTGCCAGGCGTATACTCAGTCGGAAAATCCTGACCACCATAAACCCAGTCTAAATAACCAAACTGCTCATCATACAGAAAATGATGATGCGGTCGCTTCTTACCATCACATAATTCACTCCACAAGGTCTTATACTTTAACACAGAATCAACAAACGCACGGCTCGGATTCATCCCTGTCTTACTCGCAGAAAATATCCTATCGCACAGTAACCGCAAAGTCTGAGCATTCCCCTCAAACCCACCATAATCAGACATCAGCCTATTCAAAGTCCGCTCACCCGCATGACCAAAAGGAGGATGACCAAGATCATGTGACAAACAAGCAGCCTCAACCAAATCAGAATCAATAAAATACTCAGCACCTAACAAATCAGAACGTGTATTCAAAAAATTACATATCGACCTCCCTATCTGAGCCACCTCAAGAGAATGAGTCAAACGTGTCCTATAAAAATCATACTCACCACTCCAAAAAACCTGCGTTTTACTCTGCAGCGACCGAAAAGTCGGAGTATGAAGCACCCTATCCCTATCAACCTGAAACGCAGAACGGTAAGCCTCATCATACCTCTCATCCTTCAAACGCTCAGTATCAAAACTATTATAGAAACTATTCTCAGACATACCTCTCAACAAATAACGGGTTCAAATACATAAATCTGAACCCGCTGAAAAATGATGGAATAAATAAGCAAATATTTACTTAGAATCGTAAGCCTCCTCAACGCGCTTCGCCACATCAAGGTAACCATAATCCACCTCATAAATCTCTTTGAAACACTGCAGCGCCTCATCATGATTATCCATCTTCTTACAGATAACACCCATCAGGTATAGAACCTCCTTCTTAGTCCCATCCATTGCATGCAGATCCTCAAGAGCCTCCTTCAGCTGACTATTCGCTATGTCATACATCCCCTTCGCATCAAATGAACGCCCCAGCGTGAGCAATACTCGCGTCCTAATATGAGGGTTGCGCTTAGCCTGCTGCAAATGAGGAATCGCACCATTATAATCACCAGAATTATACAACGCTAATCCCAAATCAAATCGCAACTGAGGATCCGTAGGATTCTGGTCCACTCTTAACTGTGCATCTTTCACAGCACCCTTAGAGCGCTCTTGCCTAAACTCAAGTAACTCCTTCTCCAGATCAGCATTCCCCGGTTCAGCCTCCAGCTTCTCCTCCAGCTTCTTAATCTGCTCATCTGCATCGCGGTTCTTCATATCCTCCGCCTTATTCTTCAAAGTCGTATCACTATGACTTAACTTATATGCCCAGCTATAAAAAACATGAGCATCCGGCCAATAACCAAAATCCTCATATATCGCACCTATCTCCTTAACAACCGCCAAATTATTATTATCAGCCTGATACTCAGCCATCAACCTCGCCAACTTCTCCTTCTTCTGATCTCGCGTCATACCCGCTCTCTCAGAATCCTCAGCTTCCTTCTCAGCATCAGCATCCTTCTTAGAACTTTCCAGACCACCACTCTCCCAGCCACCACTCTTCATAGAAGCTCGCGCACTAGAATCCTTCTCACCCTTCACAGCATCTATATCCGTCGGATCCTGTTTAATAATGTCCCTATATACATCAGCAGCTTCCTGTGGCATATCGCGCGCCAAATAATAACCAGCTAACTTATGCAGTAACTTCGTATTCTCAGGAGATCCCTTCCTCACCGTCTCCAGCGCAAAAGTCGCCGTCTCAGGCATATTTTCCTGAACCGCAGTATCAAATAACAAATCATTCAGCGTCCCACTACTCGGATCCTTCTCTAACTCCTTCTCAATAGCTATCAAACCACTCCGTACATCCTTCTTTATAATACCTTGTAACTTTGATACAGACGCACCTGAACTAAACATCTGCGTCACAGCATTCGCCTTCTTCTTACCCAAAACCGCAGTCTTCATCGCACACCTCCTTGCCAGCTTCCTCGCCTCCACAAAACCAGGAGTGTCCTTCAAAATCGCCTGACATAAACTCACGGCATAGCTATAGTTCTTTAACTCTACAGCACTGAGTGATTTCAACCACAGCGTCCTCACGCTCTGCGGTAATTGTCCTTCTAGTATTTCTGGAATTGGTTCGCTCATGATAAATTAGAAAATTAAATTTCAATTAATATTGTCTTTAAAAATAATGCCTCTTTTCCGCTCCATGGCAAGCCTCCTCTATAAAATTTATTGTCAATATCACCTAAAAAAACACATTATACATACACAACCCTCTTTGCTCATACCGAAATCAATGTCGAACCAGATTCTTCTACTCTAACAGCACTACTAACATCTAAAAACTGCTCTATCACCTGGAGATTCGTTCTCACATGATTCGTCAAACCCAGCGCCCTCATCTCACACCCACCAGCAAGAGCCATCGGTAACAATAACTGATCCGCCAACCTCGCACCAACCACCGCACCAGACTTCAAAAACGTCTGATACGTCTTCACAGCTTCACCAGCTACCCTCCCAGCAGACTTCCCCACTCTCCCAAGAGATGTAACATGAATCACAACATCCTCATAAACCTCCTCCACTGACAACACATTCCCAGAACCATCCACATCATCAAGAACCTTCACCTGAAAACAATCATTATCCCAATCCAACATTGATCGAACCTTAGCTAACTCCCTCTCACCAACATCCTTCCTAACATTAGCCAAAACATACTCCACCGATTGAGAAACTACCCCTCCACGCTCAAGCAAAGAAAACCCCTCCAAGCTCTCCACAGGATGAATTTCCGCTCTAATACAACCTCCACCACCAGGCGCAAAACCATACCTCTCACACCCAAAGCTCACACCAACACCCATCTTCCTAATCTGCGGAAGAAACGCACGCTCAATAAAATCAGCACTCGGCGCCATCGGATTATGAGTCCCACCATGCAGCTCCAACTTACTCACCCCATCAGCCAACATCAGCGCAGGCAACAATGTCTGAAACAACAAAGTCGAACTCCCCGCAGATCCAATCTTAAAAACATAATCCCCAGACCTAACCACCCCAGGATTAAACACCAGCTCCGTTGAATGCAACTCATCACCAGACGCCGCACCATCACAAACCTCCACAGCAGCCTTCACACAGGTCAAATGCTGCCGCATCAACCCAGGCTTGGACCTAAGACCCCTTATATTCACCATCCTAAAAGCCTGCCCAGTTATCATACTAAGCGAAAGCGCGGACCGTAACACCTGCCCACCACCATCTTCTCCATTAATCTCTATCATCATCTCTATATAGTTAAAAATTCTCTCCCCATCAACTCCCCAGTCAATAAGCCCTGCAACCTCACAGCCGCAGGGCTTAAAACATCAGCAGAATCGACACAAAACACTGACCCCATAATCAATCATCAGCCTTACTAGCATCCTTAACAACAAACCGAGCCTTCAACCGCGCAACAACGCTAGCCAACTCCGCCTGCCTAACACTCTTAAGAACCTCCTCAAAGTCCTTATAAGCATCCGGCGCCTCATCACGCGGATAAGCACGGCCATTATGCATAATATCATGAGCATCCATATCAGAATCAACCTCCTTCTGATCCAGCGCCCTAAATGCATGCTTACGCCCCATCTTCCTCCCAGCACCATGGTTCACAGAGTAACAACTCTTCTCAGCACCAGGCAGAGCAGTCATCACCACAGATCCATCACGTGGATTACCAGGTAACAAAATCGGATGCCCAGTCCCATAAAACGGAGTCCCCTTCAGCTCGTGATGACCAGCAGGAAACGCCCTAGTCGCACCCTTACGGTGAACCCATTGAACCTGATTCTGAAGCACCTCTCGCTTAGCTATATTATGACTAATGAAATAAACAAAATCACCAGTCACACCAGGAATCACCTCCTGAAAAGCCTCAAGAACCAGCTGATTGATAAACAAATGATTCACAGTCGCAAAATTCGCACCCATTGACATATCATCAATATAATCATCAGCCTCCTGCGTCCCCAATGGAGCATAAACCAGCTTCTTATCACCAGATGGATAAGGAATCCCCCATGCATCAAACTGAGCCTCTAACAACTTAAACTGAGTCGAAGCCAAATCATGACCAAACCCGCGAGACCCACAGTGAGAAAGAAAAGCAACATGCTTATCCTTTAAACCAAAAACCTCCGCAGACGCCCTAGCCTTATCAGAATCACCCACCTCAACACGCTCAGCCTCACCAAAGTGATTCCCACCACCATAAGTCCCAACCTGCTGCATCTTACCAAGAAAACGATCCCTATAACCTCTATCTAGCATCTTATCAAGACGCTGCTGCAAAGCACCAGTAGTCCCATCATGACCAACATGATAAGCATCCTCACAGCGAGCTGCCCACCCATACGGAATCCCTAACTGCTCACAAACCCACTCACTAGCACCCTCTGTCGCCATTCGGTAACCTAGCTCATGATCCACCTCACGCCCATGCTGCGCATGTCGCCGACCCTTGCCAGCACCAGTCGGTGTCCGCTTACAAATCGCATTAATAAGCGCACGTCGAGTCGATTGATCATCAATAGCCTCATCAAGCAAATCCATCTGAATCAAACTCATAGAACACTTAATGTCCACTCCAACCGGCCCAGGATATATATGCGTCGGAGACACCATCACACAGCCAATCGGCGCACCATAACCCACATGAGCATCCGGATTCAAAACCACATCAGTCACCCCAGGCGCACCACGTGAATTCATCGCCTGCTGCAAACACATCTCATCAAACCCATCCATTATAGCATCAGTCCCTATAATCGTAATCGGCTTCCCCTTATTACCAGGCGCCGGAATAAACCCAGTAGCCTTCCCTGTTTTCTGTATCATCATATCTATTGTATCTATTGTTTTGTTAAAGTGGTAATACCCACCCCATTTTATTCTATAAGTAACCTGAATTAATCTCAGAAATATCAAACGGAGTCGTCCCCTCCTCCATAGAGAAAACACAGTCCGCCTCCTCCCTACTATTCACGAGCTCTCCCCTCGCTTGCGCATGAAGAAGAAATAACTCATAAAGACTCATCTTACCCCTCAAGCTTATCACACCCCTCATTAAATCTACGATGGTTGCAGAACAATTTTCTACATTGTTAGACGCACTAGCCATCTTACCAGCAGCCAAATCAGCCCAGATAGCCTCACCCTCCTCTACATCGAAGATAACTGGTAATGCCAGCGTCGTAGCTGACCTCAAGTCCACTTTCTGCTCCACAGTCCTTGCATCATAAACCTCATTCGCATCAGGATAATCTCTCATCATCCATCCCGCAAAACATTCCTCATATTCAGCAAATGTTTTACCAGTAAAATCCAAAACATTCATCGCTATATAACGAACCCCAGCTCGCCTCGCATCATCCATATCAATATCAATAAACTCAGCAGCTCCCTCCGGAGCTCTTACAATATCTCCAGAATGACAGGCTCTAATCTTTCCTAACCTCAAGTTTGTATATGATAAATGCCCCACTTTCTTGAACGCCTTGTCATAAAGAACACATGATAAATCTACATCCTGCCCTACCCACCAGATAAACATCCTAAGAGTCCTCTTACCCCCAAGAGCCAATCTAGTCCCCCTAGCAACAACCTTTAATGACTCAGACGCTGACCTCTGACCAAGGGCCAATGGACACCCCTTCAGCTTAGGATCTATCCAGACACTTCCCATCTCACCTCTGTCAGAAAACTTCTCCCCCAGAGCCCCCCATATAACTGAAACTATCCTCGCTACATGATGACCCATTAAAGCAGGCAGAGACCCCTTAAGAAGACAAGCCTTCCCCGCTCCACCCTTAGGCAAAACCAACCTATCCCTCATCTCCTCATTGCGATGCTTAAAATGTCCATACAGCTGAACCAAAACTCGCACATCCAGCCTACACGCTAAAGCCTCAAATAAATCCAACAAAACCTCAGACTCAGCAGGCTTTAATACCCTCATAAGATGATCAAGACGCCTCGCTAATTCACCAGGCCTATTACCCAGAAGATCAAATATAAGCTCAGCATCCCGCCCAACTATCGCAGCCTCTATCAGTGAAGCTTGAGTAACTATGTTACCATTCCTTAACATATCAGCAACCGCATAAGCCCTAGGAGCCATGTTCGCGTAATCACCAATATGCAGCCCATGAAACGCACGCTTCCACTTCTCACCATGCCGCGCCACATCATCCTCTCGTATAACTCGCTCTAATAACCGAATCAAATACCTGCGCTCAGAACGCTTCCAAGATCTTAGCTTAGTATTCTCAGCCAGAGAAACATCACCACCAGACAAAGCCACCATCAACCTCAAAACATCAGTTGCACTTGAAAATACATTCATCTCAAAGCTCAGCCCATGATTCAAATGGAGCGCAGCAAAAAAACATAAGTTCTCCTTAAAAGGAATAACATCAGGCATATACTCCCCTAAAACATCTCCATACTCCTTCACAAACCACACCAAAACCTGCTTATCCATCTCAGAAATAGACGCGCTAGCACCTAGTATCTGGGAAAACAAAGCCAAAATATCATCACCTCCCACTAACTTAAGCTCTATAAATTTACATACCTCAAATGCTGGCACTCGTCGCCTCACCTCCTGAACTGGAACCCAATCCCCACATGACCAATAATGCATCATCGCATTCATATAAAGATCAGCATCTGAAGCAGACATAACCTGACGAGGAAAATTCTTATAAAACATCCTCCATGACTTATCCGCTCCTTTTGCCTCCCACAATAAAGGCACATACTCACGAAAAAATATACTAATCTGATCAATTGTCAGCGATGACAAACGCTCAAAAGCTACCTCATCAAGCATATAACCCAATCGCATCAACTCAGCCTGCAAGGAAATAGCTAACTCCCCATGACTCTCACCACCATGATCCGGTAAAATAACAGCATTCAGGTATTGGATAGCCACAGCATTCTTGCTGATCTTTCTTCTCTTGTTTCTAGTTTTCATAATAGGGAATCGGAAAGCAAAAAAGCTAATTATTGGCGTTCAAAAACGATAGAAGGAAGCTCTTTTATGGCCGATTAAAGGTTATGTATTTTAGGTTGATATTGATTTGTATGGTGATGTCGGAAAGCGAGAGAGCTAAAGGGCATTGCTCTACCATCTGAGCTACTAGCTGCTACAGCAGCTAGGCTGGACTCGAACCAGCGACATATGCATTAACATTAAGAAGGAAGCCCTCTCATAGCCGACAAAAGCTAATGATTGTATTTTCTTTCTAAACCCTTAATTGCACCAACCGTGCCAACATCAAAAACAATAAACCAATAAAACTAAAAACAACTAAACATAAACAACTTACAAAAAACAAACCCCACAGCAGCAAAAACCTAAAATCACAAAAAAAGATAAAAAAATATCGCTAAATATATAAATTTATCATAACAAAAAACAAGGACTACAGCTACACAACACCAAACCCATGCCTAAAACCACCACCGTCATCGGATTCCTCGGAACCAAACTAGACAGCTCTTCAGGCAGCAACCGCTGGAACGAATGGCGCCCTTCCGTAAACCTCTGTAACAGAGAAGACTTCATCATCGACCACTACGAGCTCATTTACGAGGAAGCATTCACCAACCTCGCAGAGTCAGTCATCAAAGACATACAACAAATCTCCCCAGAAACCAAAGTCGTCGGAAGAAAACTCGGTATCAAAAAACCCTGGGACTTCGAAGATGTCTTCAGTAACCTATTCGACTACATCAAATCCCTAAACCCTGACCCATCAAAAACAAACTACTACGCACACATCACCACAGGGACTCACGTCTCTCAAATCTGCCTATTCCTCCTCACTGAATCACAACACCTCCCTGGAAAACTCATCCAAAGCGCACCCCCCAGAGGTAGAAAAATCGGCAATCACCCCGGTAACTTCTCCATCATAGACTTAGACCTCTCTAAATACGACATCATCGCATCCCGCTTCCACGAAGAAAAAGAACAAGCTCAAGACATCCTAAAATCCGGAATCATCACCAAAAACAAAGAGTTCAACACCCTCATCGAACAAATAGAAACAGTCGCTCTCAGATCCAACGCACCCATCCTCATCACTGGCCCCACAGGTGCAGGAAAAAGCCAACTCGCAGAAAAAATCTACCAACTCAGGCAAAATCGCACAGGAATCCAAGGCCCATTCGTCGAAATAAACTGCGCCACTCTCCGCGGTGACATCGCTATGAGCACACTCTTCGGACACAAAAAAGGCGCTTTCACTGGCGCCGCATCAGACCGCCCAGGACTCCTCAGAGAAGCCAACCAAGGTATCCTATTCCTAGACGAAATAGGCGAACTCGGCCCAGACGAACAAGCCATGCTCCTCAGAGCCATCGAGGAAGGAAAATGGCTCCCAGTCGGATCAGACACCCCCATCAAGAGTAAATTCCAACTCATCTGCGGAACCAACAAAAACCTCCGTAAAGGCATCTCCGATGGCACATTCCGGGAAGACCTACTCGCCAGAATTAACACCTGGACATTCAAACTCCCCAGCCTAGCACAGCGACCAGAAGACATCGCACCAAACATCGAATACGAGCTCAACAAACAAACTCAAACCACCGGCCAATCCATCAGATTCAACTCAGAAGCTCACAAACAATTCCTCCACTTCGCCACACAGAAATCCAGCACATGGAACGGAAATTTCCGTGACCTCAACGCCGCCATCACGCGCATGGCCACCCTCGCACCCAGAGGAAGAATCAGGTCAGAAGAAGTCGAAGATGAACAAAAACGCCTCACAGATAGCTGGTCCCCACAACCATCAGCCACAAACTCTCCTAACCTAGAAAACTACCTCAGCAAAACAAAAATCAACAACATCGACCCCTTCGACAGACCCCAACTAGCATTCGTCATCCATACCTGCAAAAAATCAAAATCAATCAGCGAAGCTGGCCGCTCTCTCTTCGCCGTCTCCAGAGAACAACGAAAATCAAAAAACGATGGAGACCGCCTCAGAAAATACCTCGCTAAATTCGAACTCCTATTCGAAGACCTGTAAATCTAACCACACACCCTCCATGATCACACATAAATCACCTCTCCTTAGGTAATATCTTTATAAGCTCAAACTGATAACACAGCATCCCCACAGGAGCTCCAGGCTCAAGATCCTTCCCCATAATATACTCCACAGGCACCCAGAATTGTCGCTTCTCACCCACCCGCATAAGCTGTAATCCAGCACTAACCGCAGGCTCCGTATTACGTAAAGGAACAGCCACAGACTCACCTCTCAAAAAAGAACTATCTATCACCTTACCGCCACTATCCCAGGCAGTATAATGAACCAATATCACATCCCCATCCCCAGGATGAACTCCCGAGCCAGCAATGAGAACCACCGACTTCACCCCACCTTCAGACTCAACCGCATCATCAGGAGCCTCACCCACATTAGCAGGAACCTCAGGCATCTTAGAAAGATCAGGCACAACAAATTCACCCTCAGAACCAGACTCCTCAACACCTCCTTTTATATCAAGTAATTCCACATCAAAACAAAGCATCCCAGACGGCACTCCAGCTCGCTGAGGCGTCTCACCATAAGCCAAATGAGCAGGTATCCAAAAACGACGTTTCTCACCCACTACCATCAACTGCAAACCCTCAACCCACCCCTGAATCACTCCACTAACATGAAATGTAGCAGGTTGACCACGTTTCAATGATGAATCAAACATCCTACCACTCGCCTCCCACCCAGTGTAATGAACCGTCACCTCATCAGTAACCACAGGCTTAACCTTACCAGTCCCTTCCTTCAAAACCTTAGAAGCCAAACCAGAATCCGCCATTATCGCATCACCAGGAGCCGCCGCCACATCATCCGGAGCCAACACCCCCATACCAACATCATCCTTCTCTGGAGATAGTCTCATCGTCCCAAAAATAACCCCACCCACTAATCCTATTACCAATATATTTCTCAATGTATTATTTCTCACAGCACCAAAAAACTCTTTTACATCACCCCCCATGTCAAGCCACCAGCAACCTCATTGATAAAATCTCAAAAATATTCCTATAACTTAGCTCCATTCCATGTCTAGCTAAAGCATCTAATCCAATATGAACGAGGAAACACAACACCCCATACTAGGCATTGACCACGGTGACGCCAGAATCGGACTCGCCATCACAGACCCCGTCGGCATCATGGCACACCCACTGGAAACCATCCACGTGAAAACCACCAACCCCATCGACCGCATCCACACCCTCATCAATGAGAGACACATCAAACAACTCGTCCTAGGACTCCCACTTCACATGGACGGCAGCGAAGGAACCGCAGCTAACAAAGTCAGAGCATTCGGAGCAGAACTCACCGAAAATATCAACATCCCACTCCACTACATTGACGAAAGCCTAACCACAGTCGCAGCTGCTGAAAAACTACACCAAGCAGGCAAAAACTCAAAAAAACAAAAAAACATCATCGACCAAGCTGCCGCCGTAGAAATACTTAACAACTGGCTAGCTAACAACTCACCTGACCCCATCTTCTAAACACACCATCATGCCAAAACTAAAACTCACCATCGCATACGACGGCAGACACTTCTCAGGCTGGCAGTCTCAGCCAGATCACTCTACCGTCCAAGACACAATCGCAGATGCTCTAGCCATCATCGCAAAAAAAACAATCCCAGTCCACGGATCAGGCAGAACCGATGCAGGTGTCCACGCAGATGGCCAAGTCGCCCACTTCACACCCCCTCCAGAAATCGACATGAACCCATACAACTGGGTACCAGCTCTCAACACAAAACTCCCACCATCCATTCGCATCCTAGACTGTATCGAAGTAGCAGATGACTTCCACGCTAGATTCTCCGCCATCGAAAAAACCTACCACTATGACCTCTGCCTAGCTCCCATCCTCCACCCACACATGCACCAAAGAGCCTGGCACCTCCCACGCCAACTCGACCCCACATCACTTGATCAAGCACTCTCTCACTACCTCGGAGAACACTGCTTCCGCGCATTCGCAGCCAACCGAGGAAACGAAACCCCAGACACAGAATACTCCCGCATCATCACCCGCTCAGATTTCAAAACCCACCAAGAAGGATACCGCATCACCTTCACAGGCAATGGATTCATGTACAAAATGGTCAGACTACTCACTGGCGCAGCAGTCCTAGCAGCACAAGGAAGACTCAGACTAGATGACCACCTAGCCCTCCTCGATCAACCAGAAAACCTACCACAAGGTAAATCCCCATTCTGCGCCCCACCAGACGGCCTCACCCTATCAACAGTCAAATACTAAATAAATAACCCCCACTACCACTGCCCTATTTTCCTCAGACCATCCAGCCTATCAGCCAAGTCAGCCTCACTCACCTCCTGAAGCTTCAGCGTAGAAAAAGCCTCACAGGTGAAACTCGCCGCCACAGAACCTCGCGCCATCGCCTGACATATCTCCTCAAATGAATAAACATCACTCCCCAAGCTATCTAAATAACCCGCCATCCCACCAAGAAAAGAATCACCAGCACCCGTCGGATCTGCCACCTCCCTCAAAGGCCATGCATGTAAACGGAACATCCGCCCACCTGGTGAGAACAACACCGCTCCAAACTCACCCAGCTTAATAATCACCATCCCAGGACCCTTCTCTAACAACTTCTCACCAGCTAAAATAAGATTAGACGTCTTAGCCAGTAAACGCGCCTCAGACTCATTCAAAACAAAAAGATCAATCTTAGTCAGAACCTCATGCAGCTGATCACTCGCTATATCAATCCACAAATCCATCGTATCCGCTATCACATACTTACCCTCACCATCACACTGAGACAACATCTGCAACTGGTTCTCAGGAGACATATTCGCCAACACCACAACATCAGAACCAGAAATAGCAGCAGGAACCTTCACCTCCCAACCCTCCAGAACATTCAGCGCCACAGCCCTAGTCTCACGGTCATTCATATTCTCCATATACTCACCAGTCCATGTAAAAGACTCAGAATCACTCCGCTCCACACCACTTAAACCAACTCCATGACTCTCCAGCATCTCCAAATGCTCCACAGGATAATCATGCCCTATGATCCCCACCAAATTCACCTCATCAGTGTAATAACTAGCCGCTAGTGACGCAAATGAAGCAGACCCACCCAGCAAGTTCTCAGCCTCAGCCGTTGGTGTCTTTACGTTATCGATTGCAATGGTTCCTCCTATAATGACTGACATAATATGATGATTTAATAGTTAATAATGGTATGTTTTACAGAAGCCGTAGCCTCCTCAATAGATGCAGCAGTAAGCAGATCAGATACAACTACTACCCGTCTCGCCCCAGCCTCCCGCACAGTCTCTATATTCTTTCGCGTAATTCCGCCAATACAAAACACAGGAATTTTACTACCCACACTCCCCTCCACCAATGATACACTCTCCATACCTATCCCCGCACGTCCTTGCTTAGTAGGAGTCGGAAACAAAGGACCAAAGCCTATATAATCAAATCCCTCCTCCAGCGCCCCCTCAGCCTGCACCATAGAATGCGTAGAACGCCCCACTACCATCTCATCCCCCACCACAGCCCTCACATCAGCCAGACTACCATCATCCTGACCCACATGCACCCCATCTGCTCCCACTTCCTTCGCCACCTCAGGATAATCATTCACTATGAAAGGAACCCCAGCCTCACTACATATAGGAACCATGCGCCCAGCCATAACCAAAACCTCACCCACAGCCACCCCCTTCGCCCTCAGCTGTATCACATCCGCACCACCCGCTATCAATGCTTGCGTCACAGACTCTACTTCCTCCGCAGCAACATAACCCCTATCCACTATCCCATAAAGCCTAGCACTATCTAATCTATTCATCACAGACATCCCTAAAGCAATTCCAACCCATCAGACGAGATAAATCTACCATCACCATCAATTAAAAAACAACACAGCCAACCTAAATTTACTTGCCAACTCCATACATCAAGGATATTTCATTTTCACAATTATGGAAGATGCACCAACACCAATCGCAGAACTAGAACAAGGCCCATCAAAATTCGAAGAATTTCTTGAGAATAACCAAAAGAAACTCATCATCTTAGCTATCCTCATCTTCCTAGGCGTCATCGCCTTCGTCTTCTTTAAAGGATACAAAGACAAAGTCACCAAAGACGCCGGCGTCGCCATCATGAAAGCTGAAGACGAATCTGCATACAACAAAGTCATCTCCAGCTACTCAAGCAGCGCAGCTGCAGGAACAGCAGCCATGGCCATCGCTAACCTCAGAACCTCTGACGATGACAAAATAGCCGCACTCAACCACTTTATAAATACCTACCCAGACCACCCAGGCGTCCCAACCAAGCTCCTTGAACTTGCACTCATCCAAACCAACTCAAAAAAAATCCAAGACGCTGAAAGCAACCTCAACAAACTCATAGCCAACGACAAGGCCTCACACCTCATCCCAAGAGCAAAAATTGCACTCGCTGACATCGCCGCAGCAAAAAATGAAATCCCAATAGCAGAAGAAATCTACAACGAAATCAAAGACGCAAATGATAATCACTTCTCTCACATCGCCGCTAGCAGACTTCTCTATCTAAAAGCAAAACCTCCAGTCGTTGTAAATCCAGAGCCAACCAAGACAGATCCAGCTCAAAACGGCATCAATCCACTCAAACCAATTCAACCTGCCACACCATCACTTAACCTCTCCACACCACCAGCAACCACAACTCCTCCAGTAAACCCGCTTAACCCAATCACACCCACCACCCCATCAGCACCAGAAATCCCAGCCGTGCCAACAACACCCACAACTCCAGATATACCAGCCGTGCCAACCCCTCCAGTCACACCCACAGTGCCCACAGTTCCCGCTACCTCCACACCCTCACCCGCTGGACCTGCTGAATAACTCATTAAAAAACTCTTTTTTAAAGAAAGTTGTTCACAAGACACAGCGTATATAGTATCAAATTTCTATAGATAAATCTAATCGCTTAATTCCAGTAAGAAACTACAAGCTTTTCACATTACAACTAAATATAAACAACTAAAACTAATCTCTAACCTACTAAAATCGTGTCAGTATTCAAAAAATATATCAGCAATAACGAAGAAGAAAGCAGCCCAGCTTCAGCAGCTCAAGCTCCACAGACAGCTCCTCAACGCATAGAGCCTCCTAGACAATCGCAAAGCGCTCCTCAGCCACAGCAACAAGCCGCTCCAGCACACGCTCCTCAGTCTCACGCAGCACCTGCATCCGCTCCTAAACCAGTCGCCTCTCCTCCGGTAACAAACGGAAGAAACGTTCTCAGCTCAGACGTCGAGATCAAAGGAAAAGTCAAATTCACCAACGACCTCGTAGTTGACGGCCTCATCGAAGGAGAAATCCACTCAGACGGATCACTCACAGTAGGTGAAAATGCCCGCATCAAAGCAGAAGTCCACACCCGCTCAGTCGTTGTATACGGAAAAGTCCACGGTAACATCACCGTCACTGACAGAGTCGAGCTAAAAGCAAACGCAGAACTCATCGGAGACATCAAAGCAGCTACCGTTTCCATCGAAGCCGGTGCCATCTTCGTCGGTAAATCCACTGTCGGTGCACCATCCACTCAAGTTTCTTCTTCTGCAAATAAGTCAGACAAATCAGACAAAAACGCAAAGAAAAAT
The DNA here is from genome assembly GCA_937934595.1 of uncultured Verrucomicrobiales bacterium. Lineage (GTDB taxonomy): Bacteria > Verrucomicrobiota > Verrucomicrobiia > Verrucomicrobiales > Akkermansiaceae > Rubritalea. Next base: position 31,418 of record CALGZA010000025.1, read on the forward strand.
ACAGACAAAAAGGGAAAGCTCGCAACAGCTTCTTAATCAATAAAGAAGCTGGGCAAATCAAGGATAGTAAACAGCCATCAAGCAAACCATCACCAAAAGGTAATATTCAGCTAGGCCTAGACCTCTAACACAGACATTCATCCTCACTCACAGCCCATTACAAAAGGCTTAAACCCTACTAGAAAATCTCTTAACCAACATTACTCTAGCTCTCGTAGTTAGAGTAATTTTTTTTACACCAAAAACCACACCTCCCAGAAACCAACGTGAAACCAAAAAAAACATCACCAACAACCACTCCAAAAAACACCAAAATCGGTATCCTAGACTCCGGCGTCGGCGGACTCACCGTCCTACTCGAAATCACAAAAATCATCCCCCACGCAGACATAGAATACATCGCAGACTCCAGCCACTGCCCATACGGAGCAAAATCCCCCACAGAAATACAACACAGAGTCACAACTCTCTCCAAACAACTCATCAAAAAAGGCGTAGACATCATCGTCATCGCTTGTAACTCAGCCACCATCCACGCAGTAGAATCCCTCCGCTCATCATTCCACATCCCATTCGTCGGCATGGAACCAGCTATAAAACCAGCCACACTCACCACCAAATCAAATACCATCGGAATCCTCGCCACAGAAGCATCCATCGCAGGTGAAAAATTCCACCACCTCCTCAACACCCACGCTCCAGCAAACAAAATAAAAGTCATCACACAGCCATGCCCCAAATTCGTCACCCTAGTCGAAGCTGGCACCATAACCGGAACCTCAGTCCAAAAAGCCATCCACGAATACACATCACACATGATCCTAGCAGGCGCAGACACCCTAGTCCTCGGATGCACTCACTACCCATTCCTCAAACCCGCCATCCAACAAACCCTAGGTAACAATATCAACATCATCGACACCGGAAACGCCGTAGCCAAAAGAACCCTCTCACTCATCCCAAATAACCAAACAACAAACAACCAAACTCCAACCATCAACATCCACACCACAGGAAACCTAAATCACCTCATATCCATCTTCCCTAAACTCTGCCCCAGCCTTATACAATCCGCATCACTCCAACAACTCATCACATCATGAAATTTAATCAACTACCACTCCACGAACGCATCCTCAAAGCCATCCATGACACAGGATACAGCACCCCCACTCCCATCCAGCTTAAAGCCATCCCCAAAGTCAACAAAGGCGCAGACGTCATCGGCATTGCACAGACAGGCACCGGCAAAACCGCCGCCTTCACTCTCCCGCTTCTCTCCAAACTAGTCGACAAAACAGAAGCCAAAGAAGCTCGCCACACTCGCGTCCTCATCATCGCGCCCACCAGAGAACTCGTCCAGCAAATCCACGAAAACATCCGTAGCTACGCCAAATACACCAACCTCAGAACCGCGGTCATCATCGGCGGAGTCAGCGACAAAGGACAAATCGTCAAACTAAACTCAGGTGTAGACATCCTCATCGCCACTCCAGGAAGACTCCTAGACCTCGTCGAAAAAGGCCACGGAAATTTCCACCAAATAGAAGCCCTCGTCCTAGACGAAGCAGACCGCATGCTAGACATGGGATTCATCCCAGACATCCGCACCATCGTCAAAAAACTCCCCAAAAGTAAACAAACCCTTCTCTTCTCAGCCACCCTCAACTCACAGATAGAATCCATCACCAAAGAATTCCTAAACTCACCCACCCTAATCGAAGTAGAACGTAGAGCAAGCCCAGCTCACACCATCGAACAAATCATCTACGAAATCCAAGAACACCAAAAAACAGAACTCCTCGAACACCTCCTCAATAGCTCACACGAGTTCTACGCTGTCATGGTCTTCGCCAGAACAAAACTCGGCGCAGAAGAACTCAGCACAGCACTAAAAATGGAAGGTTTCACCGCAGAAGCCATCCACGGTGACAGATCTCAAGGCCAACGAAAACGAGCACTAGACGACTTCAAAAAAGGCAAAGTCCGTGTCCTAGTTGCCACTGACGTAGCCGCACGCGGAATCGATGTCGACAACGTCACCCACGTCATCAACTACGACTTCCCTGAACAATCTGAAGACTACATCCACCGTATCGGCAGAACCGGCCGCGCAGGCTCTAAAGGCGTCGCCATCACATTCGTATCCCAGCGTAACCAGCACGCACTCAAAAAAGTCGAAAAACTCATCCAAAAAACACTCCCTAAAAAAACACTCCCAGACTTCGAATACGACCCATCCACACCAGAACCCACCCGCCGCAACACCCCAGTAGCAGCCAAAAAATCCGGCCGCACGGGCGACTACCAAAACAAATTCGCTAACCGTAAAAACAACGCCGGAGCCAAACGCCCCAGCTCCAACAAACCCAAATCAAAAACAAAAAAAACCAAAAGAAGAAGATAAATAACACCACCACCATCACCTCACTATCCTCCCCATTACAAGGGTAATAAATAGCCAACCTAAATACAGAAAAAATTAATAAATTAGATCCCAGTAAACAAACAGTCCACAAACATGTCCCTTCTAAACAATATCAACCTAGCACAAGCATCATGGCACCCCTCACAGTTCATACTGTTATTAATAATTTGCCTGATCCCACTTGCTCTAGAAGCTACCCCTCCATACAAAAAGAACACCGTAAAAAAGGTGATTTTGTCAGCATTCATCATCATCTCAGGTGCCATCTCTGTGTATCACTTTATCAGTAAACATCATTATGACTCAACTTGCCCCGACATCATCGATATCGCATTCGGTTATTTCAACGGACTCGGATGCCTGATAGCAGCCTTATGTATCCTCAAAAAACAGAAAACCTACCTCGTCATCATCCCACTCACATGGATCATCATCACTACCCCTTCTACTATCAATGACTTAAAAAAACTTCACTCAGAAGCAAAGTCACACAACCAGTAAACTCCAAATCCCAACTCACCTCCTACCCTGCAAAGCACGCATCAAGGTAAGCTCATCCGCATGCTCCAGCCCACCACCAGCGGGCAAACCCTGCGCTATTCTCGTCACACTACATTCAAGCTTTGATAATACCTCTACTAAGTAATTACCAGTAGCCTCACCCTCCACATCCGAGCTAAGAGCTATAATCACCTCCAAACCCTCCGCTTCACTTTGTGAAATCCTTCTCAACAGACCAGCTATATTCAAATCATCAGGACTCGTATTATCCAACGGCGACAACTTACCACCCAGACAATGATAATAACCACCAAATGCACCTGATCGCTCCAGTGGCAAAACATCCGTCGGTTGCTCCACCACACAAATACTACTCACATCACGGCCATCATCATCACACAAATCACACTCACCCAGCGTTGAAAAAAATCCACAAACATCACACAAAGACACCTTCTCACGAGCCGTATCCAAGGCAATAGACAACGCCTCAGGATTCGCCTTATTATGCTGAATCATCCAGACCGATATCCTCTCAGCACTCCGTGGCCCCACACCAGGCAAGCGCTTCAACTCAGTGATCAGATCCACCACCGCCTCCGGATAATCTAATCTGGGCATGTCGGCATCTCTTTAGGTTGAAATTTTTTATCCACGTCTTCATCCACAGGCCGGTAAGCACTAAAAACCTTCTCAGCCTTTGCCCCCTCTATCACAGAAACATCTCCACCCTCATCCTCCTCACCATCAACACACTCCTCATCCACACCCTTCACCCTAGCCGGCAACAACAGCTCACAAGGCATCACATGCTGACAACTATAAATAAAAGCACACATCCAAGACCATAACACCCCAACAAATACCAATACTGGTGACCAAAACACATCCCACAACATCAAGACCGGCGATGCCATAAGCAAAACCACGCTAAACAATAAAATAAGCATCACCCTACGCCAAATCTTATCCGTATCCAGCACTGCAAATGATACCCCAAAAGTAAAAACAACAGCAAGCAACCAGTCCCAACCAGCATGAACACCCCCAGCACTCCACTCCCGTAAGTAAAAAGGCTCACCCATATAATACTCCTTAAGTGTTAAATCTATACTAACATACCTACCCACAAGACCCAAAATAATAGTCAAAACAGCACCCACCGCACCACAGATGATTGCAGGCACCACCAACTCACCCAGTGGCCGCCTCTTTATCTGAGTTGCCGCTGCAGCAATATGCTCTACCCTATCTTCGCTATCAGTTTCCACAGTGAATCATTACTTATTACACGCTTCATCGGCATCCTCACCGGCATCCGCATCCTTCTCACTCACTTTATATGAACAAACCACCATGTCACTCAAGAACTTGTCAGCATCCTCTATCGCCTCTCTAGTTATCTCAAAGCAATCACGCCCACTATTACCCTGTATCAACTTAAGCCCAAACTGGTAATCCTTAAACTTACTACGGCAAATTTGAAGCACACTGCGACCCTGAAGCGATGACAATTCCGCTAAAACCATCACAGCACCTTCAGTAAACTCCATCGTCACTCCATGCTTCGTATTAAATTCACGTGCATAGATACCCACCTCATCACGCACTTTCTCTATATCCACCCTCAATCCCTCTTCCCTATACTTAGCTAAAACCGCCTCCTTATTATCGATCAACTCAGCATCAACCTTCAACTCAGAAACAGAGGTCCCTGGTAGCTCAAATTTAAACTCCCGTAACATTTCCGCCAACACAGTCATCAAAGCACGTGCACCCGTATCCTCACGCTCCGCCAGCTCCGCCACCCTCTCTATCGCACTACCATCAAAATGTGCATGGATACCATAAGCCTCAAACTCTCGCTCATACTGCCTCAAAATACTCCCCTCAGAAAATTTCATGATACTCACAAAATCATTCCTATCAAGCTTCTCACAAACAACTCGAACCGGCAGCCTACCAATAAACTCAGCCTCAAAACCATACTCAATAAAATCCTGAGTCTCCAGTCTCTTAAACAACTCACCATCCTCTACCTCATCTCGCTCATCAACCTGAAAACCTATCTGACCACTCAGAACGCGCTTAGAAACTATCTTCTCTAGTCCAGAAAACGCCCCACTCACTATAAATAAAATATGTCGCGTATTTATCGTCTCCTTCTGGGGCTTGCCCCCTCGCTCTAATGCCATCATAGACATCATCTGACCCTTCATATCCATCGGATTACTCAAAGCCACCTCAGTCTCCTCCATCAGCTTCAATAACGTAGTCTGAACTCCTCTACCACTCACATCCTTACCAAAATTACCGCCACTCTTACCAGCCAGCTTATCAACCTCATCTATGTAAATAATCCCATACTCAGCCAGCTCCACATTCCCATCAGCCTTCCGCACAAGCTCCCTCACCAAGTCATCCACATCCCCTCCCACATAACCAGTCTCAGAAAACTTCGTAGCATCCGCCTTCACAAAAGGAACTCCTATCATCTCCGCTATATGCTTCACCAAATACGTCTTACCCACACCAGTTGGACCCACCACTATCACATTCTGCTTCTGATACTCCAGTGAATCCTCCTCACCCGCATCCTCCATAGCACGAACATTCTTTGCATGATTATAATGATCACATACCGCTATAGACAAAGCCTTCTTCGCATCATCCTGACGGATCACAAACCTATCCAAATGAGCCTTTACCTCACGTGGCACCAAATTAAAATCATCCAATGAAGCCAAAGCATCCACCACAACCTCATCAGAATCACCCTCATCAGGAATCACCGGATCCACCTCCTGAACAAACGGATTAAACGAAACCCCCTTGCCTCCTATCTTACTAAATAAATCCTTCAACGTCTCCTGCATCTCCTCAGGACTTGGCGGTCCATCCTCTTTACCTGGCTTCCTCTCTTTATCTTTATCACTCATCATCGCTGTATACTAAAACTCTGCCTCATAATCCCACGAAAACCACTAGAAAATTTCATAATTTTTCCACCTCACCACCCCACCAACACAAATCCACCCCCAAACTCACTACCTCAATACCTCAAAAAATCTCGCATCGCACAAAGCACCCCATTCGCAGCATGAAAATCGACACTATCAGGCAGATCACTGCTCGCATAAGCCGCACTCACTCCCACCATCTTCTCCTCAGCCATCTCCACCAATGCCTCATAAGAAAAATCACCATTTCTTACCTTCATCAGAAAATCCACATTCGGACTTCGTAACCGTATCACACCCTCCACTGCTATCATCTCCGCGATCTCTAACAACCTCAAAGTATGCATCATATTCTTAGAGTCATAACCTCTATCATGCTTACTATTCACCAGAAACCTACTCTCATTCCGTGACCTCACCCACCCCCAATATTCCTTATGCAGCCTACAATGCCTCTTAAAAGCATCCACATTACAAACCATCCACCCCAAAGGCTCAGCCCCCTTCGGCACCGAACTACAAATCACCTCCTGCTCATCAGAACGAGAAAACATACCACGATAAGGCACTGACTCATCATAAAAAATAGCATAAGTATTCGGAGCATGGTTCACTGCCACCAACCCACACTTCTCAGCAGATATCCCCCTCTCACGCATCCAGTCAGCCAGCCCCACTCCTCCACACCCCGCCAGAACCTGACAAAATTCAATCAAATCCTTACGCTTCTCAGGCTCAGGACTAACGATCTTCTTATTCAAACCTCGCGCCTTCTTAACCTGCCCCAGCGCATATCCACCAAAACTCATCTCGCACTGCTTCGTCAAAAACAAACTCGGATCAATCAAATCCATCACAGGATGGCGGTAACGAACACAATCCTCAGGCATATAAAGCATCTCCAGAGCATTCGGATTACTCTTCATCAAAAGCTGCATATACTTACCAAGCTCATAGTAAACCTCATCACCAAGCTCATCCTGAACCTGCTCAACACACTCCGCACCTGTCAAAAATACATCAGGTGCAGCAAAAACCCCTCGTAAATCAACATCAGAATCCGGAGTATTCGTCCCATATGCCTGACTCCCAGCCACCGACTCAAACAACAACAAATCCCTCTCACGCACCCTCTCCAATGTAAATGATGACTTCCTAATATATGCCCCACTCCCCAGCGAAATAGAATCACGGAACAACCTATCCAAACCCGGACATTGCACCGGAGGTCTCCTCATCCCTCCCACCTCTTCACGCTCCACCTCAACTCCCAGAAAATCATCTAGCCCACTAACTCGCGCCATCTTCTCCTTCTCACCAGAATCACACTTATGCGCCAAAAGACGATCAATCACCCCATGCAAATCCTCAGGAAGACCTACCAGAAGCTCACCAAACCGCACAGGACTCGGCTCTCTCCGCTCAGCCACCCAGATCGCAGACAGAGTAGCCCTCAGACAGTACAAATAATCTTTAGCCCTCACCTCCCCCATATCACTTCGTAAAGCACTCTTCCACACTTGCCGAGCCATCCCCCTATAATGGTCATATAAAGCCTTATCCGAAAAAACCTCCCCATAAGCAGCACGCCACGCATCAAGAAAACCCGGCTCCTCACGATAAACTATCGGTGAATACAACCACTCAGATAGAGAACCATTAGACTTCCTCAGTAAACCCAACGCCTTCCTAACCTCCCAACCACCAGGATCCAAATCATCCTCAATAGGTATCTCTATAGTCTCACTGGCCGAGAAAACTCGCAAATACTCACTTTCTGGATGCGCATAAATAAAACGAATATCATAATCACTATCAGGAGACTCAAACCCCCAAGCCCTGCTACCTGACTCACAAGCATATAAAATCCTCACACCCAGACGCTCCTCAGTCTCGCTCAACATAACCTGAATCTTCTCCTCAACACTCATCATAACCAAATCCTTAACCAACTACAAAAAATGAACAACCTCAGAATAAAAAAATAACCCAAAAATAAAATCAGCATTCTTGAAAAACAAAAAATCAGCAGAAAAACCAAATCACAACCTATTATACGCTTTAACTTGACTTACAGAAATATAGAGACTAATTATCACACTATGAATTACTTATCAAAATCTACCATCCTAATGCTATCGCTAAATAATTTCGCGCTGGCTCAGATTATAACGAATGGTAGTTTTGAAAACAATGTCTTTATAGCCGACGGCTCAGCCCCAGTTGAAATCTCGTCTAGCCAATCAGACACTGACTCCACCCCAGTAATAACAGGCTGGAATATCGCAGGCAGCCCACTAACCCTTATGGGAGCCACTACCGATGGCAGTTACTCCATAGCCCTACCCCCACACGTCGAGGGCGGCACCGCCAACTCAGTTAGCCAGTCATTTAACCTGTCAGCAAGCGGTTCTCACCAGCTCACCCTAGATACACTTTTCCCCGTATCCAGAGGCTTATTCGCGCCAAATGCCTCCGCCGGAGGACTAGCCACTATCACTGATGCTGCTAACTCAATAGTCACAAGCTGGACCTTCAGCGCCGTCCAAGGAGACAATATGGCTGACAACCTAAGCCACAGCTTCACAGCCGGAGTAGGAGCATACACCCTTAGCCTATCCAGCTTACCTCAGTTCCCACCCAGCCCTATTTCAGCCTCGCGTACGGCAATAATCGTCGACAACGTAGCTATCACCAGCGTACCAGAACCATCCGCAGTCATCTTACTCGCCCTCGGCACACTCACTCTTACCTGCAGAAGAAAAAGAGCAAAATCACTCATTTAAACCACCACACACCCCGCATTAACAGTGTGAATGGCATTACTCCCAAGTAGGCAGTTTCGGCAAAAAAGGTATCCTAACAGACAGCGGCCACATACTAATGCCACCACTCAAGCCTATCGCGCTTACTTCCACCCCCTCCTTTAATCCCAATGCCAACCCCGCTATGGGCGTCTGTATCTTCACCCCAGTTCCACCTGCAGTCCTCCCCATATAAAAACCAACTTCCTTGCCTATCGCATTATGATCTAATAACGCAGATACTCCATCCACCTCCCTAACCAACTGCTCCATAAACGTATTACTATTCGGCCCCGGATATGAACGATAAACAGAGTCATCATGTACAGCAACAAAATCACGAATATCTCTAACAAAATGAGGATTCCCCTTCCCATCAGACTGAGAAAGTATCCGCACACGCTCACCCCATCGCCACCCAGAATAAGCCACCGCTGAACGAATCTCTCTATCCACTACACCACTCCGAGGACTAGTAACCTCAACCCTACGCCATGGTGAACCAACATCCGCTCTGTAATCAAGAAATGTGTGCGTCGCAAACTGTGCAATCTTAGCCCCACTCTTAGGAATATCTATATCCTTCACCACCACAAGACTATCCGGCCTAACCACAGCCTGAAAACCACAGCTACTAAATAAACACGCTACCAGAATCAACCATAATACAGCAAATAGTCTCATAAAATATACTCAGAAACCCATAACCAAAAACACTGAAACTATCGCTTCTCCCACTCAGTATTCGCCAATTCCTTTAACTTCTTCCTCAAGCGCGTCTTACCAGTAGTACTAAGCCTATCCGTAAACAAAATACCATTCAGATGATCCACCTCATGCTGAATCGCACGTGCAAGTAAACCATCAGACTCAATCACTTTTACAGAGCCATCCAGCTGGGGCAAACGAGCCTTCACCACTGTCGGACGGTTCACCTTCGCCCTTACCTCCTGGATACTCAGGCATCCCTCACTCTCAGACTCCTTAGGCCCACTTAATTCCAACTCAGGATTAATAAAAACCAACGGCATATGATCAGCCATCTCCGCATCTTCACCATCCACCTTAAAAAAACTAACACTCTCAGGATCAGGTGACACATCCACCACAGCCAACCTTATATCCACTCCTATCTGCGGAGCCGCCAGACCAATTCCCTCAGCATCCTCCATCGTCTCTATCATATCAGCAACAAGCTTCTCTAATTCAGAATCCACCTGAGAAACTGATACACATTTTTTTCTGAGCACAGGCTCACCATACTGAACTATATCGAGGATCATAACGTAATTGAAAATATTAAATGATTTACCCTGCAGAGTCTAATCCCTCTTCAGAATAACTCGTTTCGAGATAGACTTAAAACCAGCTTGAGTCAATGTTTCCAGCACGAACAATTCATCTTTCTCAGCTGCACCCTCATCCTGCTCCAGCTCAAAACGTGCATCCGGCTTTATCGCTCTATACTCCCTCAGGTAAATCAACAGCTCACCACGCTGAACCCGAATCGCATTCAACACAAACTCACCATCCTTAGATATCGCTATCACCGCATTCTTCTTAACCTCTAACTCAGTAGGTAAAGCACTCACAGTCGGTAAATCAATATTCAACGTATGACGCTTCTCCTTAAATTGTGTCGTAACAACAAAGAAAATAAGCAATATCGTCAAAATATCAATCAACGGTAAAATAGGCACCGAAGGAGTCGGTTTATTACTACGATGAAATTTCATAAGCGAAACAATAAATAACCACTAATTAAGATTCCTACCCTTTGAATAAGCACTCACAAACTTATCCATCACCACCTCAAGCCTCGCAGAATAACTATCAATCTTACGATTAAAATAACCATGCGCTATAACCGCAGGAACTGCCACAGCAAGACCAGATACCGTCGTAATCAACGCCTCAGAAATACCCTGCGCCATCTCTTCATACTTACCATCTCCTGCACCCACTCCCTCAAAAACCGTAAACAAACCAGTCGCCGTACCTAATAAACCCAACAAAGGCGCTATCGCTATAATAACCTCCAAAAAAGGAATCCCAACCTGTAACTTATGGATCTCCTCACGCGCACTCACCTGCACCGCCTCCTGTATCTCCAAATCCTTCCTATCATGCCTATCCAGAACCACATCACAGAGCTTCTGCAGCACACTCGGATATGTCTCCTTACTCCTATTGATCCAGTTCGTCGTCTCCTCATCACCTGCAGATGCATACGCATTCATACTATTCACAAGCTCATCAGGAATTACCTTCTGACGTGATAAAATCATAGCCTGATAAAGCATCACCGCTATAGCAGCCGTCGAACACAGCATAATAAAATATATAAATAAACCACCTTTATCGATGAAGGAAAATAAACTATCGAGAAAACTACTATCTGTTTTGGTTGTGATCATCATAATGATTTGTATAAATGGAAAATTAATTAAACTGGAAATAATAAATAAACTCCAAAGGATCACCCCCTTGGCTTTTTCTTACCCTCTGGGGCATCGTTGGTATCTTAGCTGATGTCAATGCCTGAAATGTGATACTCGTCTGGTTCTCACTACCCAGCACTTTAGATATAACCCTGTAATTAATAACCTTCCCCCTCTCATTCACCATAAAACCAATACGCAGTGTACCAGGTTGAATCAAATCAGCATGCATCATCACCCTCCGCTGCCACTCCTGCTCCACTAACTTAGATATCTTCGCCATATAGACACCCACCGGCGTCTTTTTCACATTCCCTGAAGCTATTTTACTCCTTCTCGAGATCGTCCCCTGCATCACCTTGGCCTTCGCCTCAGACCTCATCCCCTTCTTAGTTGCATTTCGCGCAGCCTCTCTCTGAGCTATAGCTCTCTTCTCTGCCTCTTTCTGGGCTGCTCTCCGCTTCCTCATCTCTCTCTCAGCCTTCCGCATAGCAGCATCAGCAGCCCTCTTCTTATTGGAAATTAATCGCTTTAACTCCTCATCACTAGCTACATCAGTAGCTCCTTTATTCTGTGAAATAGGCTCCCTTTCCCTACGCAGCTCCTTCTTCTGCGTCTCCATATTTCGCTTAGCACTTTCCAAATGCTGCTGCGCTAATAGCGCTTTTTTCTCCGCCGCCCCACCATCCATATTACTCTCTATTCCACTTTCAATAGCCTTTTTATCTAACCTATCCTGACTAAGCTCCGCCTTGCTCTCTTCTGCCTGCTCACGTTTCAGCTTCTCTTCCTGTGACTTAGCCGCATCAGCACCCAAATTCATATGCTCAAGCACCCCATCCTGAAATCGAGTATCCACTAGTTCCTGATTCCTTTCCTTATCATCAATGCCATCCACAGATGGCCTATCCGGAGCATCTAGCACACTCGCCTTGTTACTAGCCGCCAATGTATCACGCTCCCCCTGAACATCAGTATCCGGCACCTTCCCACTTAACTGGTCATCACTGGTCCGAGCATATTTAAGTACGCTTGCCTTCCGCTCAGGCTTCTTCTCAGCACGCCTAGGCTTTACCACTAAATTCCTCAGCTCTTCAGAGGTCATCGGCGCTTCCATCTCACGCGCCTTCTCCGGACTCTCGCGTAAATCCTCCACCAAAGCCTCTATCTTTAATTCCACCATCACAGCATTCTCTTCCTCTTCTATGTCTTCTATAACCTTAGAAAAAAATTGAATGTAGATAAAACTCATCAATACCACCACGTGAAAAATAACCGATACCACCACACAAATACCTGCGGTCATCCACTTACCCGTCCCTCCAGGACTAAATGTCTTATCAGCTGTCAACAAGCTAATTTTGCCACATTACTCACCAACGTAAATCATATTTTAAAGAAAATAGAATAGAGATTGATACCTTCACCAGCTATGCTAACGTTATCTTAACTAATTACTGATAAATGAAACTAATAACAAAAATCACCACCTCTACAGCCATCGCCACCATCTGCTCTTTTACATCACTCACCCACCTAGCAAAAGCACACTGCGAAGTGCCATGCGGAATTTACTCAGATAAAACAGTTTTCGCTGATTTACACACTCACCTCGCCACTATCGAGAAAGCCATGAATCAGATTAACTCTCTCTCAAAAGAACCCAGCAAAAACGCCAACCAACTCACACGCTGGATCAACAATAAAGAATCACACGCTACAAAAATCCAAGAAATCGTCAGCCAATATTTCCTCACTCAGCGAATCAAAGTAGATGAAGCTAAAACAAATAAAAACGCCTACTTACTCAAGCTAACTCAGCTCCACCAAATCACAGTCCTAGCCATGAAATGTAAGCAAACAACGGACGTAGAACATGCACAAAAACTCCATAACGTAATTGACCAATTCAAAATCAACTACGAAAAAAAATAACATAAACACCTAATAAACCCTCCTGCTCACTCGTAAACACACATACCCAATGATTATTTTTAGCAATTCAAGAGCTATTGCCACCACTGCAGCCATTCTCATATCCGCTGCAGCCTCCACACTCATGGCTCAGAATGCAAAAAATCCAGCATCAAAACCCGATATAAAAAAACAACCTACAACCGCTGAAGAAAAAAAAGTCCCCGCCCCACCCGTTAATGAGTTTAACGTCATCTCAAAGATCAAAAAAATCGACAAAAATACCGTCCAGATTGGTAAAGTCATAATCAGCAAAAAAGATCGCACCATTTCATTCCCAGCAGAATCCGAAATCACCTCAGAAATCGTAGAGTGTGCCGTCGTCACTGCTGCCGGAAGAATTCACGAGTCTCTATTTGTAACCGAAACCAAACCAATCGACCTCAACCTTGGTTTTAAGCTCCTTGGCTTCAAAGAAAATAAATCAATCTTCCACGTATTCAAGAACGGCAGCCCTACTCTAGAATTTCAAAAAAGCCCTGAAGATCACATAAAAAAGTCGTTCTTCACTATCCACGTCAGCTGGACAGATGATAAAACAAAAAAAATAATCACCAAAAACATCAATGAACTATTCGGCGGTGCTTATAAGAAAATCCCTGCCGCTGAAAGAGCTACTCAGCAATGGTCATACGGTGGATCATTTTTCCACAAAGGACAATTCGCCGCAGGACTCACACATGACCTCATATCCATTTTTGTAGAACGTGCCGCTGTAGGTAACTACTCAGGTAAATACAAAGAAAATGCCTCCGTCAAAGGAAACCAAAATGAAATAAAATGGGCCGCCATCAGAAAAGCCATGCCTAAAAAAGGCACCCATGTAACCATCATCATTAAACCAGAATTAAAAAACTCAAAATAAATAAATCCATGAAAACCAAAGCCAAAACAAGCATACTAACCGCAGGTGCTATTTCAGCAATCACCCTATCCTCAGTTTATTACTTACACGCCCAAAAACAAGACACTAAACCCTCTGCTAAAACAACGCAGCCTACAGTAACCACACAGCCTGCCTATCTATCACTCAAGCTAGAACTAGAAAACGCCATTAAAACAGGCAATCAATACCTCAAAAAAGCACAAGATAAAAAAGGTTACTGGAAAGACAACACCATCCCAGCATACACCGCCATGGCCATCACCGCTGCCATGCGTGATCCAAATCTAGACATAAAAAACACCCCAGAACATATCAAATCAGCATACAAATGGCTACTCTCCACACAGAAAAAAAATGGCGGATTCTACGTGAAAGGTCTAGCCACATATAACACTGCCACTGGTATAATGGCTCTCGCCGCATCAGGTGACCCCGCACACATCGAGGCCATCCGTAATGGTCGTAACTTCCTCATAAGCCAACAGGCTGACTTCGGTGATAACAAAGCCATGAAAAACCTAAGCGGCGGAGTAGGATACGGTGCTTCAGCGCCTCACTCCAACATGTCTACCACAACACTCTCAGTTGAAGCTATCAAGATAACTGAAGCCTTAGTCAAAGATTCTGCAGGAGAAAACCATCAAGACTTAGACTGGGATAGCCTCATAGAATTCGTCTCAAGATGTCAAAACCTTCATGAAACAAATAAGCAACCAGGAATTAGCAACGACGGCTCATACGTTTACTACCCAGGTGAATCAAAAGCAGGCACTCAGAAAAACGTAGACGGAACCGAAACACTCAGAGGATACGGATCCATGACCTACGCTGGCCTATTATCCATGATCTACGCTGACCTTGATGAAGAGGACCCCAGAGTCACCTCCGCAGTTGACTGGCTTAACAAAAACTTCACCACCAAAGAAAACCCAGGAATGGGACAACAAGGCCTCTACTACTACTTTAACATAATGGCTAAAGCACTAAGCGCAGCAAACATACAGACCATCACCACCAAAGACGGAAAAAAAGTAGACTGGCGCTCAGAACTCTCCAAAAAAATCCTCACTTCACAGCGAGAAGATGGATCATGGACTAACAAAAACAGCCGCTGGTGGGAAAACCAACCAGAATTAGTCACCTGCTACGCAGTTCTAACACTTGAAACCATTCACGGATCATTACCAAATAAGTAAAAGCCAAATCCAAACTGTAAATCACACACATACGCCAAGGCCACCATACCTTGGCGTTTTTTTATCTCCCCATCACCAATTAATCAACCAATCATTAAATGGACTATTTTTAGACAAATATCATTGTAAAAATCGCTACTCCAGAGTAATTATTCCACAGCAATGATGAAATCATCTAACATATTCTACACTCCACTGATACCATGCACACCTCACAGCATTATCGAGTGTATCAATAGCACCGTGATCAAACAAAACCAGACTCGCTGAGACTTAATCACTAACTTCACAAAAAAATCAGCCCCATCACGCTGCTCATAACCTTTTCTCATTTAGAATGAACCAAGACTACCCTATAGACTCACTGACGCAAATGGAAACCATGCTCGACCACGGTAGACGTCGTGTCATCTCTGCAAATATTACCACCGAGCTCAGAGCCAGCTTTAACCTCATCACTCGCGGCGTAATCGCCATCGCCATTCTATTCCTCATTCTTAGAGTCCTCGCATGGAGCTTTGGAACCCCATCTCCAAGTGGTCTCCAAATCATCACCATCACCACATTATTCGTCATATCAGTCTGCCTCTTCGCTATTTACAAAGGCTATAAAGGTGCCGCCACTAAAACACACCAAGTAGCAGAACGTCTCGACATCGCTCAAGAAACGCACAACAAGGTCGCAACCGCCATAGAACTACTCAAATCAGGTGATGAATCACCATTCGCTCAAGCCGCCATCAGTGACGGCTGGAAAACACTCAAAGATATCCAGCAAGAAGAACCCCTCAGCAACGATCCAGAACTACCTTGGACAACCATTGCTCGTAACCTACTAATAGCTATAGCTCTATTCATAACCGCTATCTCGCTCACTCCAAAAAACATCCTACCAGACCCTAATCAACCTAATCCTACCCCTATAAACAACATCGTCACCACACCTCTCGACCCTAAACTCATAAAGAACCAAACAGATAAACCATCTGAGGCTGAATCATCAGAGACTCCAAATACAGGCGCTAAGCCAAGTCCAATTAAAATCTCACCAGAAGCCAAACCTTCCCCGCCACAAACTCCTAATAAAAACAATCCATCAAAATCAAAAGGCAAATCTGGAAACCACTCACCATCTGAGTCACGCAGCAGTAAATCCACTTCAAAAAGCAGCAGCTCAGGCAGCGGTGGTGGATCAAAATCAAAACCATCCGACAAAAAACAAAAACCCGCTAAACCCAAAAAACCCAAAAAACAAAAACCCTCAAAGGATAAAAAAGACGACAAAAAAAGCAAAAACGGCGGATCAATAAGTGCTCGCGGCGCATCAGGCGCCAGCTCCAAATCATCCGCTCAAAACGAATGGTCTAGCAAAATCAAAGCAAAAGCCGAGGACAGCGAAGACGCACCTCAAGACGAAGACCATGACGATGACGCTAAATCGGAAAACCTAAGATCCGGTGTGCAGCCTAGCCTCAAAAACCGCAGCGCCAAAGTTAGCCGTGACCTATCACTTTCAAAAGGAAAAGGAAAAAAACAAAAGAAATCTCGTGGACGTGGTGGCCCAGGAGGCGGTAAAAAATCACGCGGCACAGCCAGCATGATCATGGGTGTTCCTGTCCCTGGATTCGTCAAAGGTAGACTCCTCCCAGGCTCTACTAAAAGCACCCAAGAAGAAATAAAACCAACCCCAAAACCAAGTAAATACTTCACTGCCTCAAACCTCAAATCAGCATCGCCTAAAGAAAACACACAAGAGCACTTCCGCCCTTCAACATCTACAGCCTTTCAAGCAAAACAGTATCTAATCAAATATCACGCCGAAAATGAAAACAAAACAAAAGACGACAAAGCCAGCAAGTGAAGCACCTGCATCTGACAGCCCAGTAGCCAAAGAACAAGCAGAACTCTTCCGCTCCGTATTCAACAAGCTTCAAAAAGAAATCCAAAAGGTTTTCGTTGGACAGGACGACATCGTCGAGAATGTTCTCAGCGTGCTCCTCTCAGATGGTCACCTCCTCCTCGAAGGTGTTCCAGGCCTTGGTAAAACTCTGCTCGCTAGCACCCTAGCAAAGACGCTACACCTAGACTTCTCTCGTATCCAGTTCACCCCAGACCTCATGCCAGCTGATATCCTAGGAACCATGGTCCTAGAAGATAATAAAGAAGGCGGTCACGAACTCAGATTCCAAGAAGGCCCCGTCATCTCTAACTTTGTCCTAGCAGATGAAATTAACCGTGCCACTCCAAAAACTCAGTCAGCCATGCTCGAGGCTATGCAAGAACGCCAAGTCTCAGTCGCCAGACAAACCATCAAGCTTCCCGAGCCATTCATCGTCATCGCTACTCAAAACCCAGTCGAACAAGACGGAACATACCCACTCCCAGAAGCACAGCTTGACAGATTCATGATCAAGCTCCAAGTAGGCTACCCAGCTGAAGAAGACTACCTCGGCATCCTCAACAGAACCACAGGAACACAAGTCTCTGACCTAGAAGCCGTCTCAAATGGCGAAGAAATCATTAAAATGCGCCAAATCGTCAGAAACATCCCAGTAAGTGAGCAAGTCCAGCGCTACGCAGTCAGACTCATCATGGCAACTCAGCCAGGATCTCCATATGCCACTGAAGCAGTCAATAACTCAGTTTCCCTCGGCGCTAGTCCTCGGGGTATCCAAAGTCTCATCCTCATGGGTAAAGTACGCGCTCTCATCGGTGGCCGCTACGCAGTTTCTTGCCAAGACCTCTGTGACGTCGCTATCCCAGTACTCAGACACCGTATCATGCTCGGATTTGAAGGCATCTCCGCCCGCATCAGCACAGACGATCTCATCCGTGAAATCATCGAATCAGTTGAAAAACTCTCTGACTAATCACATTCTATGAGTGACTTGTTTCCACCTGAATTCATCGCAGCTATCTCCAGCCTAAGGCTACGTGCTGGTTCCGTCCCCAGAGGCGGTAGGCACGGCGAGCACGGCTCAGCTCAGCTCGGTTCGGGTATGGAGTTTCGTGACTATCGCTCATACCAAGCAGGCGACGACCTGAGACGTATCGACTGGAACTTATACCAACGAAGCGGCAGCCTATTCCTTCGCCTGTTCGAGGAAGAAAGAAATCTCCCAGTAAACATCCTGCTAGACTGCAGTGACTCTATGTTCTTTGAGAAATCACCTCGTGCTAACGCTGCCAAACAAGCAGCAGCCATCATCATTGGTGCCGCCATCAATCAGCAAGATAACCCAAAACTCTACTCATTCGGTAAATCACTAGAAGTTCAGTTCCCTACCATTCAAGGCCGCCGCGCCATGCCTGCTGTCCTAGATAGACTGAACAAAATCGGCCCATCTGGCGCCACTGACCTACACAGCGTTCTTAAAAAATTCCAGTCATTCAGACAGCGTCCAGGCATACTTGTTATCATTTCTGACTTCTTCGATGAAGATGCCATAAATACTCTTGAAAAATCAATGAACGGACTAAGACACAAACTACTGCTTGTCAGAGTCGCTCGTAGCTCAGATGCCATTCCAGACCTCGATGGTGAACTCCTAGTAGAGGACTGTGAAACAGGATCAGGAAAGCACCTTACCGTCACACCCAAAGCTATTGCAAACTACAAAAAAGCATTCGCAGACTTCGAAAAAAAACTCCTCGACTTCGCTAACAAACGCCACGCAGGTTATGTAACCCTGGACGCAGACCAAGACGTTCTAAAACAATTCATCACAATCTTTAACGACGGTGTCATCACCACTCACGGATAAATGATACATTTTAATTCCATGTCAGCAGGCTTGTTCACAGGCCTCGCTCTACTCACTCTTGCTATCCTAGCCGCTCTTCAGTTCCTTCGTGCTAAGCCAGAAAAAATCCGCGTCATCACTTCCATGTTCTGGAAAGATTCCATTAAACAGGAACAGTCCAGAACCTTACTAGGATCATTCCAAAACCCGCGCACCTATCTGCTCCTCGCAGCTATTGCGCTTCTCGCTCTTCTCGCTCTTGCTGACCCCATATTCGGATCAAAAAATACCAACAAAAAAGTCATCGCCCTTGAAGCCGGACTCGAAATGTCCACCAAAGACAACAGGTTCAATAAAGCACTCGAGCTAGCTTGGGATGAAAGTCGTAGCCTCGGTGAAGCCAATGTCGCAGTCGTAGTCGCTGACCCATACCCAAGAGTAATCAAACACTTCAATGAAGGTATCGCCATTCTAGAAAGCCGTCTCGCTAAAATCAAACCATCAGAAAACCCCTCATCCAGAGACAAACTATTAAAAATATCAAAATCACTCATTAACGATGCCGCAGACAGCCAAATCTCACTCATCACAGCGCAATCTACCTCCATCAATGATGAAAAAATTACCATATTCCAAGCCGGTGAACAAACTAACAATATCTTCATACTATCATCCATTTACCATCCATCAGCCACATCTCCTAACAGCGGTGACCTCCACTGCCAAGTAGGATACACAGGTGATGCCCCCAGCACATTCACTATCAATATCAATAAAAATAATCAGTCTCTTAAACAAGAAACCTTCGAAATACAACCCGGCTCTACCAAATCATTCGTCGCTAGTAAAATCATTGCCGACGGCTCTAGCATCAACATCAACATCGAGGGCGATGACCAAATCACCGGAGACAACACAAATGCATTCCTACTCCCAAACCGTAAGCCCATTCTCCTCATCGCCGAAAACGGATTCGATCTACCTCCAGCCCTTAAAGCTGTCATAGAAAGCCTCCCCAGCGTAACAACTCAAAATATACCCAATAGCAATCAATCTCCAATCCGCATCGGACCTGCAGGATCAAATGCTGAAATCCAAATCCATAAACGAACTACTTCAAAAGAGTTCATTCCCGTCACCACAACCTCGCACCCTGCCGTAAAAAACCTTAATTTCGAAGATGGCCTATCAAAAGCACCACAAAATGCTCTAAAAAATATTGCTGACAGCAAACCCCTCCTCACAGCCAACAATACAACTCTAGCTGCACTTAACTCTGAAAAAAATCAACTCCACATCTCAGAGGCATTACTAGACAAAGATGCCAGCATCGTAAAACGA
Source organism: uncultured Verrucomicrobiales bacterium (assembly GCA_937934595.1). Classification (GTDB taxonomy): domain Bacteria; phylum Verrucomicrobiota; class Verrucomicrobiia; order Verrucomicrobiales; family Akkermansiaceae; genus Rubritalea. Next base: position 51,692 of record CALGZA010000025.1, read on the forward strand.
GCTGCTTATTTCGTATTCTGGGCAAAGCTCATCCAGCATCTCGCAGGATGGACAGAAGAACCACTCACGCTATCACCAGAACTAATAGCCACTAACACTGACGCTAATGCCTCGCCTAATGTCATGAAAGCAAGCTTCTCTAACTTTAACTCCATCACCAAAGGAGATACCGCTAATATCAGCAAAATCAGTGATACTCGCACTCCAGCTTGGTTCTGGCTCCTACTCCTCGCCCTAGCTCTCATGATCACCGAGGCAATACTTCATATCCGTAGAAAAATTACCTAATGTTCTTTCATCCACACATCCTCTGGCTACTCATCATCCCCATTCTCTTGCTCGCATGGCAAGTCATGACCACATCTGCTCAGACGCGTAATAAAATAATCACTCCAGCTGTCCTCAGATTTCTAGCCCTCACCCTCATCATCATCGCTGTCGCCAGACCATTTAAACAATCAGACGATGATAAAATACAAGTCGTAGCCATCATCGACTGCTCATCCAGCATGGATCCAGCCTCCATCGAGTCCGCAACTAAAAAAGTAAATGAACTTTCTAACAAATTCGGATTAGACTCACTCAGCCTCATCATCGTTGACTCCTCAGCCAGAGAGGTGTCTCTAGAAAATGGCATACCCTCAGCTTCTGACATCATTAAACTAAGATCCGAGAAACCCGGATCTGTTATCGCAGACGCCCTCGCCCTCTCTGCAGCACTCTGCCCAAACAGCAACGACTCAGAAATCCACTTATTCAGTGACGGCCGCCAAACTCATGGAAACATCAACTCCGCTGCAGCAGACATCGGCAAACGTGGTATCAAGCTCATCACCCACACTGTCGGCTCCACTGCAAACGCAGAAACACTCCTACTCGGTATCAACGCACCATCCACAGCCTCAGTAGGAGAAAATACCCCACTCTTCGTCACTATCGACTCCAAGAACATTATCAACTCAGTCGCTCAGATCACAGACCCATCAGGAAAAGTCATCTCTTCCTCTAAAATCACACTCAGTAAAGGACTCAACAATATAGCCCTCACCATTCGCCCTAAAGAAAGCGGCCTCCGCCAATACAACATCACCTTAGACGGTAACAATAAAACACTCTCCGCTTACATCAAAGTCAACCAAAGCATCCTAGGTATTCTGGAGTCCGCTCCAAAAGCTCCAGCCACAGCTGTGCTGACAGCAATGATCGGCTCTCAAACAAAAATAAAACCACTAAAACCAACTGACATAACTCCAGATTCCCTCAAAACAATCGATACCCTCGTCATCGCAGACACACCCATCAAAGAATTATCAAGCCCTCAGCAACTAGCTATCAAATCATGGGTAGAAAATGGCGGTGGCCTCCTCGTTTCAGGTGGTAAAAACACATTCGGTCCTGGTGGTTTCGAGGACAGCACTCTCGCATCCATCCTACCGCTAAAATTCCCTCAGAAAAAAGAAGCACGTGACCCTAGCACCGCTGTCGCCATCATTATCGACACATCAGGATCCATGGGACTAGAAGGCGTCAGCCTCGCTAAAGAAGTCGCCCGCCTCTCTCTCAAACGACTAAAACCTCACGATAAAGCAGGTATCGTAGAATTCCACGGTGCCAAACGCTGGGCCGCCCCTATCCAGTCAGCAGGAAACAACATCGCTATCCAGCGTGCCATTAACAGACTCGCTGCCGGCGGAGCAACTGTCATGTACCCAGCTCTCGAAGAAGCACACTACGGCCTACTAAACGTCAGAGCCAGAACCAAACACGTCCTCATCCTCACTGATGCAGGTGTCGAGCAAGGAGCCTTCGAAACCCAACTCAGAAGAATGGCTGACGATGGCATTCACGTCTCTACTGTTCTCATCGGCCCTCGAGCAGGAGCAGGATTCCTATCTAAACTAGCCAGCTGGGGACGCGGTCAATTTTATAGCGCCCCAAACCGATTCCAAATCCCTGAAATCATCGTCAAACAACCCAGTGGTTCACTTCTTGACTCATTTGTCGAAAACGAACAAAAAGTACAAACAGCACTCACCAGTCAACTTACCAAAGACTTATCACTCAAAGACGCTCCAACTCTAAGAGGCTACGCTAAAGCAAAACCCAAAAAAAGCTCAGAGCTCATCCTCCGCTCCAGCCGTGGGGACCCCATTCTCTCTCGCTGGAACTACGGACTAGGTAGAGTAGCCGTCCTCACCACAGCTCTCGGTGGAAAATGGTCAAATGATTTTTTCCAATGGCCCGCAGCCGCATCACTTCTCGCTAACATCACACGCCAGCTCACTGGAGTCTCTCAAAGAAACCCCATCAAACTACAAATCAACCAGTCACATGCTGGAATTGATCTCAGTATCCTATCCCTATCATCAGATAATATCCCATCATCTACGGCTCTAAATATCACAGTCAATGATACAAATGGAAATACTATCACTAAGCAAACAATATCACCCGTCAAAGCGCAAACCTGGAACACCCGCATCAACAACCCAGAACCAGGTAACTACACCATCCAAATCGCAAACGCCACATCCAACGAAATCCTCGCAGATGGAGCTGTATCTATTCCTAAAACAGATGAATTCACTAGCATCGAACCCAATGATACCGCTCTAGCTAAAGCGACTACTATTGCAAACGCGTTCAAAACAAAAGCTCTCCCCTCAACGCAAGCCATGCAAGCTCGTGAACTCTGGCCACTTTTCACATCCCTCAGCATCATATGCTTCATCATCATGATTCTCACTCGCAGACTTCCAGAGAATCCTCTAACTTCACTTTTTAACAAATAAGCCCACTCTATCTCATGATATTTTCCGCACTCACAAGCTCTAAGCTTATCAGATCTCTCTGGGTTTCTTTCGCCTCCCTATCTCTTACTCTCAACAGCCTAGCTCAAAACTCTCCCGTAGAAGTCTCACAAGACATCATCATCAAGAACATCGGCGGAATGCCATTGTGCCTCTGCACAGTCAAATACAAGGACATGCAGATAAAAGGACATTTCATATATGATGTCTCACTCATCGACCCCATCCAAATTCATGAATCTTCCATCAATATCTTCGACCTAAACGCTCAGACCGCCAAAGGTAAAAAAGTAAATGTCGAATTCAAAAATGGTTTCAAAATAAAAAACATCCCCCTAGAAAGCGATAAATACTCACTCCTCGTTGATCATACCAAAATCTTCGCTTCCAAACTCAAAGAAGTCCCAGTCATAGGATTCATAGGACCTAAAGCATTTTCTAACAATGTCCTTGAACTTGATGTCGCTAAAGGACTTCTCCGTATCATGGGAATCGCCTCAGATGATGCCAGAAAAACAGAAATCCCATATTCCCTCATGAGCTGCGGACTAGTCGTAGACGGAAAAGGCCCAGGTGGCTCAGCTCTCAGAGTAAACCTAAGTAACATAATACAAGACTCCCTCATTGCTCCATACATCCTCAGAGAAGCAAAAAAAAACAAAACCATCCCTAATACCCTCATCGTAGGACAAGAAGTAACCAATAAAAACCCCATTAACTGGGCTAATCGTTCAGCCATTCGCTTTGAAGACACTGATAACACGTGGCCTATCTCAGTTAATGCCATTATCGGCGCTGACGCCCTATCCAAAGCCATCGTAACCATCTGGCCAAAACGTAACAAAATATCAGTCCGCCCAAGTACAGCATCTAAAACACCACCAAATGAACAAAAATACTTCTTTGCACTTGCTAACAAAAATACTGACCAAATTAAAAAATTCATCTCCTCCACACCTCGCCGAAGACTCCTAGACGATGCCTGCCTCAGACTACTAGACATTCATACTAATAATACCGAGTCCTCCACAGAACAAATCAAAGATGCACTTAACATCATAGCTAAACACTTCCGCCCAGAACGCTGCAGTGAACAGCTACTAGATATCGCAGACAACCTAGAAACTATTCAATTAAAAAACCGTAACGCACTTATCCAGCATACCCTTAATCTCGCCATCAGAGAATCTACTAAAGCCGTCCAGCAAACTACCGTTCATGAAGTACACCTCCGTATCGGTCGTAGAGCATTCTCATCAGGAGACCTTAAAATAGCCCGTCGCCACCTGCTCAGCGCCGCATTCGGTATGCCGCACGAAGCTGAATGTAACTTCTGGCTAGGTGAATATTACAAAGAAACAGGCAAACTACGCCGCGCCTGGTCACGCTACTTCCAAGTCCTCTTAGACGATTCCATCGAACCAGACGACCCCACACGCATCGAGGCTCTTAACCGTATCAACACCCTCAACAGCAACCCAGAGTTCAGAAAAACCTTCAACATGGTCGAAGCTGAAGAATACATGGCAGGCAGACTTGAAGCAGCCGAATTTCACGCAGAAAGCCGCTACAGATTCATGAAAAAGAACTACCCTAACCATGTTCACATGGTAGAACTTTTCATAGATCCCACTAACCCAGACTCAGGTGGTATGGAACTAGCATTCCAAGCCATTGATGAATTCTTTAAAGGCAAGGTCATGCTAGCCGCTTACCACATCAAAGGACCATTAGCGACAAAAGCTGCTGCCAAACGCCTCGCTTTCTACAGCAAAAAAGTAGCTCCCCTCATCGCCATAGACGGAAAACCTATGTTCGATACATTCCTAGGCGAAGGCGAAAGACCCGCAGAAGATGCCGCTCTCCACTACCCAGAAATAAGAAACGCTACTATCCAAAAAGAAAACATCGAATCCACAGACTGGAAACTCACCGGTAACCTCAAAAATAACAACGATAACATATCCCTAGAAATATCCGCCTCCGAAGGAAAAAATGCCAATGACTTGAACTTAACCGTCCTACTCTGTGAAAAGTCAGTCATGAATATCAACGCCAACGGCGTCTTCTTTCATCACTTCGTCGTCAGAGACGCCCTCACGCCAGCTGAAGGCATTGACCTTGCTAAAATCATAAACCAACCATTCAAAACGCAAATTGACCTCAAAAAAATAGTCAATTCTATCGAAAAAAATCGAGTCACCACACCAAATAACCTCATCAAACCCTCAAAACCCTTCATAGACCCTCAGTCCGTCTTCGCTATCGCTATTATTCAACGTAAAAGTGATTCTCGCATCCTATCCGCCTCTAAATTCTCTTTCTCTAAATAATCATGAAACTAGATAACCGATTATTCTCTAACTTCCTCACCTCTGCCAAAGATATGAAAAATCTTATCTTCGGACTTATTGTCGCTGTATGCATCTTCGCCAGCACATCTAACCTAACCGCAGCAAGACTTAACATTTTCGAGAAATCAGCTGTATCTCAAGTTCTCGAAAAAAATAAAAATAGTGACCTCGCTACTAACAGAAAAGCACTTAAAAAAATCTTCCCCAGAATTCGTAACAAACACAAGCATCTCGCAGGCCTCAGTAACATGCTTCGTGATATCAATACACCACGGGCTCAGCACCTTCTGGCATTCACTCTCATGTCAGATAAAAAGTATAAATCTGCTCTTACCGTTCTCACAGATCTAGCTGCAAAACCTAATCCAGACTCATGGGTCACTGCTGAACTCGCTCGCCTTAGCCAAATCATTGAACTTCAAACCACCTTCAACCTCATGGGCCGTGATAGCGAATTAGCAGTGCTATCAGACTCAGAAAAAGATCAAGTGAATGAAATACTTAAACTCAAAATTAGCGACGCCAGAACAGCTATGAAAGAGTTAAGCAAAAACCTCCTCAAACAATACGGTGACTTAACTCCTCTAGTCAATTACCTCAAAACAGGAGAACCTTCTCAAAATAAAAAAATATTCACCTCAGTCGCCGCTCTCAGCAACGGAAACATAGTCACAGCGGAAACAGCTCTCAGAGATCTCGTCAAAAAGGATAACATAGATACCTGGGTCATCTTCGAATACGGACGTATCAAAGAAATGCTCGGCAAAATAAAGCAAGCCGCAAACATTTACAAAAGAGCACTTAAATCATCGAGTGACCCAGCAGTCAATTACGCTCTTACCATCAGACTGGCTCAGATTCACTATGATTCAGATGAACCAAAAAAAGCCTCACAACTAATCAGAAACTTAACCAAACAGAAAGAATTCTCATCCATCGAAGTCAAAAACTACTGCGCTAGACTAGCCGCCCTCTACGGTGACCACGAGCTCTCAGTCGAGCTATTCACACCCACTGGTAAAAATAAAAAACTATACCTAAACCTGCTCTTCCATGCAGACGCACTTCTAAACACCGGCAACCTCAAAAAAGCTCATCTCGTATACGAAAAAGCACTCACTCTCGCTAAACTCCCACGTGATAAACGCTACGTTCTTGACCGCATCATCAATACTGCCAGAAAAACTAATTCACTAGAACAAGTTGTCTCTAAATGGACTAAAGAAAAAAACCTAGCTCCTGAACAAGTCGATATCCTTGTAAACCTGCTCGGCGGTGAACTAGGCCAAACAGACAAACTATTCGCATTCACCAAACGAACAGATCTACCAGCAAAAACCATCAAATACCTCAAGTCCCCAGCACTACAAGAACGCCTAGCAGTTCTAGGCTCTGTCTCAGACTCATCTTGGAACGTCGCAGAACACTATTTAAACTTAATGAAGCAGTACCCAGATGAACCTTCATATCGTGACGGATACGTGCGCCTACTCCTCATGGAAGGTAAGCGCAAACAAGCCATTAAAGTCTACACAGACGCTATCGCCTCTAACAAATCATCCGCCAAACTCATGGAAGTCGCCACAGGCGCCAGAACTATCGGACTCATGGACATTGCCAGAGATGCCGCAACTAAATCCGGCATCGCAGAAGGTGAAAGCCCATTCCAGTCCAGCTTATTCAACGCATCTCTCTACCGTGAACAAGGTGAATCAGATAAAGCTCTAGAAATCCTTCATAAATTAAAAACAACATTAAAGCCAGATAACGCAGCAGGAATGATGATCCTGAGCTCAGAATTCGAAAGGCTCGACGACATCGCCACCTCTACTACACTTTGCCAACAAGCATACAAAATCTCACAAAGCGAAAACACTCTCCGTAAACTCATCACACTCCTCGAAGAACAAGGCCGTAACGTAGAAGCATTCGACCTCTGGAAAAAATTATGGAAATCAGCTGAGGTCCCAATGACCATCATCCAAGCTAATAACAGACTCCTAGAACTAGGCGCCAGAAATGGTAAACTAGCAGATATCGCCATCGAACTAGAAGACAAACTCGCCGCAGAAGGACTCAATCAAAGAGAACTATCCCTCCTCCTAGACATCTACACCAGTGTCGGGGATCCAGTATCCGCAGCAGACGTCTTACTATACATCTCAAAAACAAAAGGTGACGGCATCGTACACCAAAACAGACTCCTAAAAGTCTACATGAAAAGTGAACTCTTCGGTAAATGTAACAAAATACTCAGAAAACTTATCGAAATCGACCCAAAAAACAGAGACGAACACCTCCAGCTCCTCGCCATCATCGCCCTAGAAAAAGGTAACAGCGGTGACGCCATGGTCGTCCTCGAAGAACTCGCCAAAAGAAACGAAGACGGTGTTCTGCGTGACTCCTTCTCAGCTAGTGTCCTAAACATGCTCGGAAAAAATAGCCAAGCCGCTAGCGCATACCGCCGTGGTCTCGCTGACAACCCAGATGACGTAGAATCTTGGCTACTATGGGGTAACGCACTCGCAGACCGTGACAAAAAAGAACGTGAAGCACTCATCGAACAAAACAAAAGAGCACCAAAACCACAAAACCAATCAGGTAACATTAAAACTCGTGCCTTATTCACCATGATGCTCGAAGAAGCAGAAGCAGATGACCTATTCGTCATATGCGTCGACGGACTTCTTAACGCAAGAGCTCCTAGACAGTCCATTCTCAACGCACTCCGCAGACTAAACGCCAGACTCGCAGATAAACCACATAACCTACTCCTCCACAGACTCGCAGCTGACCTCAATGAAGATATTAATCGCCCAGAAAAAATCAGCGAAATACTCAATATCGCTCTAACTGTCGCAGGTGACAGCCGTCCATTCATCATGCGTGAACTCATCACCATGGCTAAAAACTCTAAACAAATAGATGTAGAAATTCGCCACGGCCGCGCACTGCTCAACATCACCGAACACCTCCCACCAGCTGAATCTCTCGCTCTCGGATCCATGCTCATGAAACGCGGATTCTCCGCAGAAGCTGAAGTCGCATTCCAAAGAGTCATCAATGACCCTAATGCCGTCGGCACCGCCAGTGACATCGCTTCACTCTATGAAAATTCCGGCCTCTTCGAAAAAGCCGCCAAAGTCATCAAAAAGCTTCTTATCAATAACCCATTCGATATAGAACTACACATCAGACTCGCTCTACTTGAAGAGAAAAATGGTAACTTCACTAAAGCAAACACTCTCTATTCCAAGGCCATTGACATCATGTCCTCCAAATTACCCCGCAGAATCTCCAGCGCACAGAAAAACAATCAGAAAAAAATCAGCCTCACCGATATCGACCAATACTATAACCTCACCGTGAAAGGTCTCATCGCCACCAGCAGATCCCCTGAATTACAGAAAAACGTCATCAATGACATCCAACAATCAATGCAAGAGGAAATAAACAACCTTACCAAAAACAAAACCATTGAAAAAAATATAGCCCTAAACCCACGTCTCAATAAAATAGCTTCTCTACTCAGACATGTAAGCTTCATCTTCCATCATGCAGAAATTGCTGACAACATGGATACCAAACTATTCAAACTCTTCCCCAATGACTCTAACCTCCGAAATAACATCTATACATCACGAGATAAATGGCAAAACAATGCAGCAGCAAGAGCATTCATGCAAAAACTAGATCCATCAAGAAAGAGAAAATCTGTCGTCTCCCTATTCGCAGAAGACAAAAAAACCATCGAACAATTAACAAATGATCCATCTCTAACTGATTCAGAACGCTCAATTGCAATCACTCTCCTCTCTATGTATGGACACGATGAATTAATTGAGTCACAAATCAAAAACCTAGACATCAGCAAAACCCCTATTTCTGACAGCGAACAACTCGTTACAGCAGGTATCGCTTCTAACAACCCCTCAATCATCCGCGACGCTATTCTCACCAACCTCACAAAAATGAGAACAGAATTAGAAGGTCTTGCTGGCACTCAAAAAGGTCGCGCATACCTCAGACCTACCAAATTATACAAACAAATCATCGCCGCTTGGCCTATCTTATCTAAACAAGACAAAGCAACTGCCGTTAATATTTACGGAATGATCGTAAACAATGAAGAAAAGGTCTACTTCCTCTCACTGTCTTATCACTACCTACTCAGCATCACAGGCAGAGCAAATGAAATATCACCAAAACATATCCAAGATTACGTGCTAGGTAGATACTTATACGAACACGCACACGTAGCTACTGTCGTCTCAGAATGGATTAAATCCCACCCTAAAGATCAGTATGCTAACGCAATATCTAAATTAATTATCAAAAAACCAAAAAATCGCTTCAATGCCATATCTGTTAATGACCTAGCCAGATTCATCTCACCAGAACTAATCACACCAGAGATTATTAAAACCTACCCACCACTCGCCAATTACTCAGATCAATACAATACACAAAACATACCAGAAACTCTCTCAAATGATGAAATGTACAAATTGCGTATACAATACGCATCAGAAATCAAAAACGCACTCATCGTAATGAATAATGACGTTCGTAAACTATTCCCACTACACGACATCACCATCCGTAAAGCTGCAAATAGACTCTCTAAATCACACATCGACATCCTCAGCAAAGATTATATCAAATCCAAGGACCCATTCGAAAAAATTGTCGCATTCCTTCTTCTTAAACACTCAGGCAGAGACATAGAAGCATTCAACCTCCTAAAAACAATCGCAGCCATGCCACCAGAAGCGGATAAAGTACAGTCCGCACTCTCAGCTCTACCTGTATTCCTTAAAGCATACGGCTGGAACATCCCCGCTCTTAAAATCATTAAAAGAAATAGCTCCTCTCCTAATCTCAGCCTTAATATGAATTTCCTCCGCCAAGACCCTCTTGCTATCCTAGATGATGATCAAGGTGACATCCTAGACATTGGTGCGCGCAGAATCTACGCCACCAGCCTCATGAGCTCTCCTCTTCAGCTAAAACAAGCTGTCCAAATCTATCAAACTGACACCAGGCAACCACACATCAATCTTAACTTCAGAAACTCAATCAAAGCCTTAACGTGGCCTGCCAGACTCACTCCTAATCACGAAGGCCTCATCGGCTTAAATCAGATCAACTCAGACTCCGTTCTCCACAACATCGCTAATCTACAAGACGGACAAGATCAACTCTACTTCCTCATGAGATCTATCCAACCTAAGCGTTATTCCAGAGAAAAAGAAATGTGCGACCAAATAGCCATGCAAGCAGCTAAAAAAGGACTCTCACCACTCATCAAAAAACAACTTACCACAGCAGCGAATAAATCCAGCCTAAACGTATTCGACTTCAAGCTCATCGAATCACTCGCTAAACTCGCTCCTAAAGCACTACCCAAGGAACTAAACAAACAAATCAACGACATGCTACTCCAATCATGGTACGGCAACACAAAAACTCTTCCAAAATTAATACTAGTTAATAAAAGATTAGGCTCATTCGTCTCCCAAGCCAGAAGAATGGCTACTTTCGCCAATGCTTCAAAATACATGGGTGAAAAAAATAAATCTACTTCATTCGGCAGATGGAGTATCGCTCTTGATATCCTAGAAGACGGTTGCCCACAATACATCGACTCATACCTAAAATCTATCCCTGCTGACAAACGCAAAGAAACACTCAAAAATCTACTCCCATTCCTAGGTCTTCATGAAGCTAGAGATGGAGTTGGCAAAGGATTCTCTAAACTACTCAACATACTTATAGAACAAGGATATACCGACATAGCTTCTCAACAAGTCGACAAATATCTTCAATCACGACTCCATATAATCAGAAGAAAAAACGTCCTCCCAGGAATTAGTAATTACGAAACAATCATCGGCGGTTACTCCACAGATTATAAAATCAAAGATGACGGAGTAGCTTCCGCACTCGCTCGCCTCAACAGACCTGATGACTACCAACGACTACTCTGGAAAAAGAACAAAGACAGCGTATACATAAGATCAGCTATCAATGTATCCATGAGCGTAAGCCCCATGAACCTGATAGACAACACTGGAAGCCTTCCAGATCCATCACAAGTGGATAATATCAATACATACCTCGATATTCACCGTAAAATTATCAACCGCCTCCGCTCACAAGGACTCCTTGATATTCAAAGCCAAGTCACCTCACTCTGCATACTCGGTCAGTGGTGCATTAAATACAACCTCACTACCGAAGCCAACAAATTCCTACAAGAAGCAGAAAAACTATCCAAAAATTTGCTTACCGGAAAACTAGCCGTCAGCGACCTTCAGCGTCTTCTTAAAAAAGATGACCTCGCCAAAAATGCAGAAATCAACCTACTCAAATATGACCTCCTGCCTATCCCTCGCCTGCCACATACACTCAAAAACATCAAAGAAAAATACGGTCAAAATAAAGCTAACTTCGAAGCATACCGCCAGTCCCGCTTCACCAACAATCCAGAAGTCCTCGAGCTGTCACTCAAACACGTAGAAAATGAAAAACTAAAGGCAGAATTCCTTAACATCTCAGAGCGAATCAGACTCGTCAAAACACTCTTCCTCCCAGAAGACGCTCCATCGCCATTCAAAGGCTTCTCATCCATCCCAGAATGGATGGCAGCCATCGAAGCTAAAGCATCAAAACTACCTTCCAAATTACTACCTAAAAAACTCTCATCTCTTCCAGATGATGGTCACCCAGCGATCGCTCTCGCATTCACTAAAGGCAATGACCCACAAGTCATTTATGTCCCCATCATTCACGATGACGACTACTCACATCTTGCTGCAGAAGGCACCTCAGAAATCAAATCAGTCATGGATAACTGTGAACAAATTTCAGACCACCTCTACAACAGATACGGTGTCCGTAATATCCAGCTCGAGGGACTTTCCAAGCAGTTCGTAACCCAATACAACAATATCCCCGTCCAACGTCGTAACTGGATGGGAAAAGGTCAAGGCATGGTAGTTCACCAAACCTGGGGTAAACTACTCTCCGAAAAAGCCTGGACTCTCCTTCCTGCTAGTGATCGCCCACTCGTTGGACCACTCACTGCTATGGGCAGAAGATACGAAGCCAAAATCGTCAAACAACTCGATAGAGCAAAAGTAAATGGCTGGTTTAAAAACCAACAGGTCTACGATAAAAATAAAGACGAACTCATGACCGCCCTTAAATCCATCGCAGAAGAATATAACACAAAGCTAGACGCCCTGCTCAAAGAAGACCCCAAACTCAAACGTGAATATGATATCACCGTCACCCAGAGAAACAAAGCATTCCTAGACTACCTACTAGCACCTAAAAAACCAGGCGTCGTCTTCTTCGGTGCTGCACACTGGCAAGACCTAGAGGAACAACTCAACAAAAAAGGTCTTTCCTACGCTGTCATAGTACCCACTGGCGTCTCATGGCCACCCACCAAAAAAGACGAAGATACAATCTTCTCTGACATGCTAGAACTTGGCGTCCAACTCAAAAACTGCACCCTAGAACTCGGTGACGGCAACAAAGCCAAAATTACCATACCCGTCAAATAACGCCCATTGAAACATAGGTAACCTATCAAATACTACGCCACAGCAAGTTCAACACCCTCCCCAACCACAGCAACACTGATTCCATACTGATATAACCCGTTAGCAGCTTCCTAAACTTCCCCGCATCTAGCTTTAGAATAATTTTAAACCCAGTATTACAGATCAAATAACAAATCATTCTAGTAGGTAGGCGAATAGTGGTCTAAGCAACTAACGAATAACGATGCTAATCTTGATATATTGTTTTGCACTTCAAAAAATTAGCTCTGCTGCTGTTCCCAAATGTATTAAAACTACTATCAACCCAAAATAACTGTGAAAATGGTATAACATAGCTAATACCATCATATTGGCTCGCAAAGAATGATCCGCATTACTGTAAAAATATAATCCTCAAAAGCACTAGAACTCCATCATAACTGTTAAATTGCTATTATCACAGAACCTCTATATTCATCGCATGCCACTTATTTAGGACTCACTTTTAACCTACCAAACATAGACCGACCTACTCCTAAATCAGCATTCGTCTTGATCTGCATTCGGCCGCTACTCAACTCCGCAGAATCTGATGCTTCAGTTCTCCAGCTATTGAGTGAATGACTCACCTCCAAACTCACCTCCATATCACTCACTTGCGCAGGATAATCATAAGTAAAAAACATTCGCCCATTGATATCCTCTAAATCCAGCAAACCTCCATTGTGCTTCATAGGATTCGTCCCAAGAGCATACTCCATGCGATTCGTATACCCATCCCCATCAGGATCCGCTCCCGGATCTGCCATACCAGAGTTTTGCTCACCATCAGTAAACTGACCACGTCGCCACATAGACTCATCCACGCTCCCTTGCGCTTGTAAACTCTCCCACAGTTTACTCTCTAATGAAACCATCGGTACATCAGCTTGGTCAGATTCAAGTAACGTAATATAGCGATTAATACTCCACTGGTCTCCAGCAGCCCAGTTAGTAGCACGTATCTGCTCCAAGTATTTCCTACCACTCAGACCATAACTAGTAACTCCACTAGAAGCCACTTTAGACTGAAAATTATATGTTCCACTAGGCTCACTAAATAAATTCAAACTTATCTGCATCCCTTCCTCTATCCCCTTCGAACCCAGTAGTCGTAAGGCCAGTTTACGCGATTCATACCATGCATGACTCGCATAATGATCACTCTCATTTCTAGCTATATCCCTAACTAAAGCAGCCACTCTATAAAAATTCTCGTCAGAAACATCTTTCACACAATGCATCGCATTCACCCTCGTATAATCATAAGGATTAGAACCCATCACATGAATCAGCTCATAAAACTGCTCATAGTCAGCAGCCGTTGACGGCCAGTTCACTCCAATACCCAAAAAACATATATCCAACTTCTTACCTATCCTACCCTGCAATACCTTATACTTGTCATCAACATGATCAGCCATGAAAAAACTAAGCAGAGACTGAAACTCAGTAAGATTCATCGCCTTCGTTGCCAACAAAGCCTCAGCTGCCTCAAACCTCAGTAATAGTGAATGCCTCATATCATTCATTATCGCTATCAACTTCCCCTTCTTACCACTGCCCAACGCCATAGTACTTATATAATGAATAGCTCCCATCTTTCCAAAATCATTATTGCCATCCATAAGACCTAATATAGAACCCTCTAAATCATGACTCCTATTATTAATCACAGACAAAGCACTCGTCCTAATATGTCGAACAGGATTCTGTAATAAACGAAACAACTCAGCATTTGAATTGAGTCCCATATTAGACTCAAATAAACCAACCGTCTCCTCCACCTCAGCATCACTCACCGTCAACGCAGGATCCGCGCCCCTACCCGTAATCATCAATACCCTCCGCTTTCTACACAAATTAATCAAATGACTACCAGCCATACTAAGCCCACTATACGAATATAATGCAGCCGACCTCTCACTATCATCATACGTAAAATTACCATCCCACCTCTTATTCATCGTAGTCAACCATCTCGTCCTCTCAAAAAAACGTGTAGACGCAAGAGGGCCAGATACATGAGCACCTAAACCACACCACAACTGTGCAAAATAATGACCAGTATGACCTTTCTCTATCTTCCTATGATGAGTCATACAAACCCTAGAAAAATACTCAGCACCATGCAAATCACCATCCAATGACAAAGCAATAGCCAAAATCCCACTGATGCCATTATCCGAAAACTCATCAATATTGGTACCCTCCGGCCAATAAGACATACCGCCCCTGTAAATATATGACCTAAAATGATCCCTCGCCTTTTCTATCGCCTTCCTTACCCTCGGATCACTCACTCCCGCATTCTCAGCGAGCACAAGCGCTAAAAAACACTGCGAACTCACAGCATGTATCGCCGCATACCCGCCACTCTTCCCTCCAGGGACAATCGGTGGATTATGACCCCATAAACCACCACCTTCAGCTCCCAAAGCCACTCCCACAGCAAACTTCTCCAACGCCGGTAACACAAAAGCATCCTGAGTCAGCTTGTAATATTCAGCTAATACCATCGTAATCATCCCATTCGCCCAGTTATTCCCCACTCGATCAGTCCTCACAGACACTGTAGGCTGTGCCCACTGCCAACTTCTAATCTTAGCCGCAGCCTGATCCACCAATGCCTGCTCACCTGTGGCCAATACTCCCAGCAATCCAAAGCCATAACGACCAATGTCATTATGAGTCAAAACATGCTGCGCCGCTCTAGCCACCATAGCATCACATTTCACACAGGATGAAGGAGATGTTGCAGACCATACACCCTCAACTGCCAATGCTATCGTCGCACTCCCACCAGTCGCAAAATTCAACACAAGCTGACCACCCCCAGCCGGAGACTGTGCCACATCAATGGCAGCCGCCAATGTCTTTCTTGTATTACCCTGTATCGGCACACCAGCAAACCCTGTAATCACCTGCCCCACAGTTACACGCCCATCTGCAGGTGATCCAGCCTCCACCCTTACCACTGTTATATTTGTCTCAGTCGTCACACCATACATACCAGTAGGACCCAAATGACGCTCTTTATGCTCCAGTGGCTCCCCTGCCTTCCCATAGACAAATGTCGTAAATAGAAAAAATCCAGAAACCCTCAAAAATAACGATATTTTAGACATAAGCTATTCATTATCAGTAAATAGAAAATATTCAAATATAAATCACCTGATCTCAAATATTTATAAAAAAACACAACACTCCCCCTACTCTAATCACCCAATTAAATGAATGAACAATATAACAAGCACCCACCATTCCTATATCCCACCATTCTCAATACCAGGTTGTAAAAAAAATCAGAAAACTCTCACTAAAATACCTTATTAAAACCATTTGGCTGATCAGTCTTACGGATTGGTAGCAGTCACCTCTATTGCCTCAAACTTACCCGCCTCTCTATTTTTCCTAACATTACCAGCACTAAACACCTCGCCACTCATCGCTATATAAACACCAGGAGACAGAGACTGCACTGCCCCCATAGCTAAGCCTATATTAAATATAGCATCAGTCACCCTAAACCGAGCCGGAGATAAGGCCCCAGTGATCACTATCGTCTTCCCCTCCACACCCACTAAAAACTCAGCCGTCTCACACATCGTATCAGTACCATGGGTAATCAATATCTTATCATAACGCGAGTTCTCACATCTTACCCGTATCTGCGCTCGGTCAGCATCATTTAGCTCCAAGCTATCCTTTCGCATCAATGGCTCTAAATCATACTCAGCATGAACACCCACCTCCTCAAATATATGAGGTATAGTAGGGTCGCCTATCTCATACTCAGACGTCGCATCAAAATAAATTTTGTCGATCGTCCCACCAGTTGTTAAAATTTTAATCATCAGAATTATAGTAAGTTAAGTGATCCCGCTAAATCCTCAGCAGCATCTATAAATGATGGAAATTCAGGCTCCCACCCCAGTCCAGTAAGCTTAGCATTAGACACCCGCTTATTAAGACCTACCCTACCTACATCAGCTCCAGCTACAGCTAAAGGCATCGGCAAAGAAAACTTCTCACATAGCGCAGTGTATGTCTCTTTTAAACTTAGATTTGTCGTTTCGGAAACATTAAAAATACCACAAAGCTCATTTTCTAACAAAAACAAACAAGCGCTCGCACCATCACGATGATGAATATGGTTGAGCACACGCATTCCCACCCCAGATTCAGTCACCTCCATCACAGCATCTCCAGAAAATAACCGCTTCAGCAAATAAGACTTACCCTCACCATAAATCCCAGATAACCTAGCCACAGTCCCTCCAGACGCTAAAACCGCACGCTCAGCTGATAACAATATCTTAGCCGTCTCACTATCTGGTGAAGTCTCAGATTCCTCAGTCACCTCCATCCCATCCTGCTGGCCATATACAGACGTACTGGAAGTAAACAAAACATGAGCATCAGAAAAAACCTTCGTCACATTCTCACACCCCCTCAGATACGTATCATAATAAGACTTCAGCCTAACCTCAGCACTAGCACCCCTTCCAGCAGAAGCAGACGCACAGTGAATCACATGACTAGGCACGCTACCCTCTACCTCCAGTCGCGCAGCTAAGTTCTCCACCTGACCCAGCTCTGATAGATCCACCCCAAGATCACTAGACCGTGATGCTACACTCACCTTCCAGCCCGCCCCTCTGAACTCGCGCACTATCTCCTTACCCAGATACCCAGGCCCTATTAATAATAAATGTTTTCTCATTTTCTATTCGAATAATAATTCACCAACCCCTCAGTCACAGCATTCACATACTCACGAAAAATAGACGGCCTCAACATCCCATTCATATAGCGAAGCCCCTCATAATCACCCTGTATAATTCGCGCATGAGAATCAGCACCATTCATAAGATAGGGCTCATAAAACATCACAGGGCACAAATAAGAACGATTCGCAGCCAAATTACGCGCCCACAAATACGGATTCTTATCCACATTAAGAGCATAATTCGACTCAGCATTATACTGGTAAGGCTTCAGCCCAGTATGAGAAGTAAACGCATCCGCAGCAAAAGCACTAAGCCTCGCCTCCTCAGGATGAATCCGCTGCAGAATTCTCTGCACCATCATAAAACGCTGATCATCCTTAGCCACCTCAGAATCCATATACGCCCCATTAAGTAACATATGAAAATGCTCATCCTGAATCAGCTCCTCACTCCTCTCACCAGCATTAAAATGCAAACATAATACCAAATCAGGACGGTAATCTCCGTTTACATGCTTGGCGCGCGCCTTGATCTCTCCAGCCCTATAAAATAACTTCTCACTAGCTCGTATTATTGGAGCAGGATTTGCCCATAAATCCATTGAGGTCAGCTTACTATGCGCATATTGATGGTAATGCTTTGGTCTATGCGGATTAACTGGCTTCAAATACTCACGCGTGAAAATGACCTCCGCTCCCAGTATCTCCAACTGCTTACCAAGCATCTTAGCCACCTTAAGCGTCAAGTTCCCCTCACGCACAGGCGCTGCATCCTTATAGTAAAACTCACGCTCCTCAACCTTCGCATAATCCCCACCTATATGACCCGGATCAATCACTATCCTAAGACCCAACAACGGCTTATTCATATCCTTCACACTCAAGTCATCTCTTGTTCTCCAAAACTTTGGCGGCCGCTCCTGCTTCACCTCAGTCGCAAAAAATAACTTAAATAACTTCTCCCCATCTACAGCAGACATCCTTATTAAAGCAAACTCCTCATTCGTACTAATCCACTCCTTCCATTTCCCATTAATCGTATAAACCTCCTCCAACTCACGCTCAAAATCACGCTTACTTATGGTATACTGATACTTATCCAGCTCAGACCAATCCGGAGCAATCGCTAAATCAGTCAAATGTCTCTCATAAAATTCAGGAATCTTATCCTCATCAGATTTCCCAGGAACGATATCTTCTACCCCTTCATCACCAGCAGATAGCGCCGTCTTATCCCCAGATGGTATACTTGAAGCCTCTGGCGGGTTAGCATACTGGATGATTCCCTGTGTAAAATAAGCAAGCACTAACGCAAGAACGACAAGCGTCACCTCTAAGGCATATGATTTTTGTTTCTTGGCGCTCATATATTCTGGTCTCTAATCGTTTCCTATGCTTTTCTCCTCAAAGCAGTTCACTCATTGTGCTCCTAATCATACCACAAAGGCCACTCAAATTGCTGTTAACTTTATACGACACTTAGACCAAATGCGCATTCTTTTTCTTGGAGATATTGTTGGAGAGCCCGGAAGAAAGGCCGTTATTAATAATATCTCATCCATCACCACCAAACTCAACGCCGATTTCTGCATCGTAAACGGAGAAAACTCAGCCGGTGGCAGAGGAATCACCCCCAAAATAGCAAAAGAATTATTCGCCGCAGGTGTCCACGTTATCACCACAGGTGACCACGTCTGGGATCAACGTGAGCTCCTAGATTACCTACCTAATGAACCCAAACTACTCCGCCCCATCAACTACCCACCAGATACACCAGGTAACGGCTCAGTAGTCATAGACTCCAAATTCGGCAAAATCGCCGTCCTCAATGCTCAAGGCAGAACCTTCATGAACCCCCCACTAGAAAACCCCTTCACCATCGTAGAAGATGAAGTCACACGCCTCACTAAAGATGGTGTCAAAATCATCTTCCTAGACTTCCATGCAGAAACCACCAGCGAAAGCATAGCCATGGGTTTCCACCTAGACGGCACCGTATCTGCAGTCGTTGGCACTCACACACACGTCCAAACAGCCGATGAAAGAATCCTCCCCAAAGGAACTGCCCATCTAACTGATGCTGGAATGTGCGGCCCAGAAATATCCGTCCTCGGCCGAAACGTTGAAAGCGTCGTCTGGAGATTTAAATCCGGCCTACCTACCAGATTCCCAGTCGCCAAAGGCCCCGTCAGACTCTGTGGAATGATAGTGGACATTGACCCAGATTCAGGTAAAGCAACCCATGTAGAAAGATACAACAACTTGCTCTCTCCCAGCGAAATGAGCTAACCATAAATAATTACGAATTATCACTTTAATTTACCAGATCCTATACCACAGTATACAAGAACCGCATACTCAATATCACCACCATGAAACACATCAACACTCTCACTGCCATACTTGCTGCCTGCCTTTTAGCTACCATCTCATCCCCCGTCGCTAACGCAAAACGCAGAAAAGTCAACGGCATCGCAGCCATCGCTAACGGCAGAGTCGTCACCCTCAACGAAGTAGCATTCATGCTCGCACCCGCCAGAGCCAGACTCGCCATCAAACACCCTCGTATGGGCAACAAATTCAAAACAGAACTTGCCAAAAGCAAAAAGAAAATACTCGACGAACTCATCGACCGCCAACTCATCATATACGAGTTCAATGCCATGGGGGCTCAAATCCCCGATTACGCCATCAAAGCAGAAATCCAACAACAAATCGATAAAGTCTACGGCGGCAGTGACGTCAAATTCCGTAAAGAACTCAAAAACTCAAGACTCTCATACACCAAATTCTACCAACTCACTAAAGACAAGCTCATCGGACAAGCAATGCGCTCACAGCACTTCAACGACCCCACACCTGCTACTCAAAGCGAACTCATTAAAGAATACAACAAACATAAACGCGACATGCGTGACAGATCAAAAGACAAAATCGACTTCGAAAAAATATACATCCCAGTCAATAATGACAATGACCTACTCGCAACACCAGAAACACAAAAAGAATTCGCTGAAGACATCGCCAAACAAATCAAAAAGGGAGCAAATTTTGCAGAACTTGCAAAAAACCACTCCAAAGACGCATTCGCAGATCAAGGCGGAAAACAAACCAACGTCAACAGAACAGACCTTCGTAACGACGTCAGCTTCGTCCTCTTCACCGAGCCCATTGGAACCGTAGTCGGACCCATTCAACTAGACGCAGGCGGATACCAAATCTTCCGTGTCACACGTAAAATCGACGGCCCATCACCTAAACTCGCCAAAGTAAAACCACAAATAGAGCAAGCCGTCCAAAATAGAAAATCTTCCGCCAGATTCAACCGCTACATCAAACGTCTTCGCAAAAAAGCCCTAATCAGATATAAATAAAATCACACCACAAAACTACCCTACTAAAAATCTGCTGCACAGCACACCAGTATCTCCAGCCACCACAGCAGCTAACCTCCCAGGATGACCCCCACTCATAATCACAGTCTCTATACCAGCATCCACACACAGCTTTACCGCCTGTAACTTAGATGCCATTCCACCCATAGAAAACTTACCCTTCTCATCACGTGCAAAGTCTAAAACCGCACCAATATCAGCCACCTCCCTCACCACCTCATCCGTCTCCGGCGAAATCAGCCCATCTACCGTTGACATTATCACCATCATATCCACCCCAAGCAACTTCGCAACCCTCGCAGACAGCATATCATTATCCCCTAAACTAAGCTCCTCAACCGCTACAGAATCATTCTCATTAATGATCGGAATCACATTCCCCACCTCAGACAACCTATCAAGTGTATCACACACCCGCCCCTCCCTCACACTATCACTCAGATCAGCCGCAGTCAGTAACAACTGCGCCACACTTAATCCAAAATTCCTAAACAACGTCTCATACACATGCATCAACTGCGTCTGACCCACCGCAGCACAAGCCTGCCGCGTAGGAATATCATCCGGATACTCACTTAAACCTAATCCAGATATACCAGCACCCACAGCACCACTCGATACCAAAATAACCTGATACCCATCTAAAGAAATCTCCGCTATAGCCGTCACCAGCCGGACCAAAGATGCACCATCAAGCTTACCATCAGACTCCCTCGTCAAAACCCCAGTCCCTACCTTAACGATAATCTGCTTCATAAATTAATCTATAACTGTCGCCGTCGCACTATAAATAGCCTGACATAATGCAGGAAATATCTGCTTCTTCCTACTCACCACATTCTCAGCCACTATCACCCCATCCTCACGGTGCTCAAACGGTAACTCAGCAATAACGCGTGCATCACCCCTAGCCAAAATCAAACTCACATGACTAGTGATATCCGTCACAGCAGCTATCGCCACATCATAACCCTTATGCCGGCATAACTTATCCAGCTCATCCTCTATCTCAGCCCTCCGCTCATCAAACTTATCCAGCCTAATCTCCTCAATCTGTGTAATACTAAGACTCTTTCCAGACTCCTCAAACTCCTTCCTGTCCGTATGGATCAACTCCTCAGACGTCCCCTTATGCAACAAAGAACCAGACGCAAAAAAATCATGCGTAAACTGCTCAGCATCCACATCAGCTATCTTACACAACCACTCCAGTATCCTCCTATCCAAATCAGTAGTCGTAGGCGAAGTCAAATTCAACGTATCAGATATAAGCCCAGCACTCAAACACAACGCTATCCCCTTAGACAAAGGCGCATCTCTATCCCTAAACCGCCTTGCAATAAGCGTAGATGATGAACCCACAGGCTCATTCAAAAAACGAATCGGCTCCCTAGAAACCACATTCCCTCCTAACCTATGATGATCTATCACCTCCTCCACCTGAGCCTCCTCTATTCCCCTCACAGCCTGTGAATACTCATTATGATCCACCATCACTATCCGCGTAACAGGAGGATTCACCAAATCAGCCTTAGTAAAAACCCCTATCAACCTCAAAGTCCCCTTCTCTACAACAGGAAAAATCTCCTGCTGAGTCTCACTTAACTTCTTCCTTATATCAGAAACAGCCTCATCAGCATCTACACACAGAAATTCACTACCCAATGCAGTATCAACAAGCCTAGAACAACGTATCAACTGAACCGTAGTCGCCGTATCATACTTACAACATATTATCTTCACCCCCCTCTCCTTAGCCAGATCCTTCAGCTCCTCAGACACTCCATAACCACCAGTCACTACCATCATCCGCACCTGGCTCTCTATCGCTGCCAACTGTAACTTCTCTCGGTTACCACAAATAACCAACTGCTTCTTAGACAAGCCCCTCTCCGCATCCCTTTTCAGCCCCTCACGCGTCGAAACCTCACTAGAAGCACCCACAAACATCACCAACTCCTCTTCAGCAACCGTCACATCAGCACCCACAGACTCACCCTTCAATGACTCTAATACCTTCTGAGGTGAAACATAAACCGTCTTAACTGACCTACTCCCAGACACATCCTGTGGCATCAATAACTGCATCAACTGAGTGAAATCCAAAATCCCACGGATATCTCCATCATCAGATACAACAGGCAGTGAATCCATCCCGCTTGACTGCATCGCATTATAAACCTTCAAAAAAGTATCACCCTCAGAAACCGTCGCCGTACACTTATCACTAATCAACTCAGCAGTCGTCCGGATATCTGTCACCAAATCAGGTGCATCCACACCAGCCTGTTCAAGCACCCACTCCACCCTGCCAGGTATCGTCCCACAGCGTAAAGCACACGCATCCTTTCCCTCAGCTACTCGCAGATACTCAGCATATCCCACCGCCGCACATATCGCATCAGTATCAGGATTAAGGTGCCCTATGACATAAATCGGATCTTGGCTGGTGAGAGTCATTTCTAAAAGTATCAGTAAGTGTTAAATCAACTAAAAACAAAACATCTAACGTTTCAGCCCCTTTTGCAACTCCCAGTTTGAAAAATACAACAGTTTTTTACTTTGGATAAATCCACTCACAACCTACAATCACAACATGAACAGAAAGGTCCACAGCGTCAGCCACATAACAGTGAATGACTTCTACCAAAAATACGGAGAAAAACTAGAACTACAGCTATTCCAAAACGCCAACACATCAGAGACCGATCTAAACCGCAAAATAACAGAACCATCAACAAACAGACCAGGACTCGCCATCACAGGATACCTCATCAACTTCGCCTTCGCACGCATCCAAATGATCGGAAACTCCGAGCTATCATACCTAAACGCCCTAGACCCAGACACCCTCCACGAAAGAATGCTAGCCATCTGCGAAACAGGCATCCCATGCATCGTCATCACCCAAGGATCCAATATCAGCTCCACACTCGCAGACACCATCACCTCCCGCCAAATCCCCATCTTCCTCACCCCACTCAAAACCATGCACTTCTCAAACCGTGCCGCTCTCTGCCTAGAAACAGAATTCTCAAAAACCACTTCAGCTCACGGATGCATGATCCACTTCAAAGGATTCGGTGTCCTCATCAAAGGAAAAAGCGGCTCAGGTAAAAGTGAAACAGCCATCGGTCTCGTCGAACGTGGCGCAGCTCTCATCGCCGATGACCACGTAAAAATCCGTAACGTCGGAGACGAACTCACAGCATACACTAAAGACTTCTCAAGAGGATTCATCGAAATGAGAGGAATAGGAATAGTCAATGTCACAGACATCTACGGACTCGGATCCATGATGCCAGACTCCAAACTAGACCTCATCGTAAACCTCAGACCTCACAGCGACCTCAATGAAGTAGACAGAACAGGAATCAACCGCAAAACAGAAAACATCCTAGGCGTCGATGTCCCATACGTTGACATCCCAGTCGCCCCAGGCAGAGACACCGTCAGAATGGTCACCATCACCATCCTAGAACTACAACTCAGAAGACTAGGATACGATATGGCTGACGAATTCAATAACAGACTCAACGATAAAATCAAGAAAGACAATACCTAACCAACTTAAAAAGAACAAATTAACACATTTTAACACCAACGCAGAAAATTTCCCTTCCACTACGCATCCTCTCCCTCTAAGATCCACGCCAGAAAAGTAACCAAACACAACCACTACGTATGCCTAGCAAGGAAATCACTATCACCAACAAACTCGGAATTCATGCCCGCCCAGCAGCTCAGTTCGTTAAGACAGCTAACGGATTCGACGCAGAAATCACAGTTGAAAAAAGCGGTGAAGAGATCGACGGCAAAAGCATCATGGGACTCATGATGCTAGCCGCAGGCCACGGATCCACCCTCCTCATCACCACAGAAGGCCCACAAGAACAAGAAGCACTTGACGCTCTCGTCGCCCTCGTCCAAAGAGACTTTGAGGACTAAAACCCTCACCATCTAAGCACTAACCACAGCGCTAGGCCACACCCCCTCTAGTTCATCAGAGGAATACTCATACATGCCACTTCACTCATCAAATAAAGAAATCACCCTCCAAGGAACAGCCGTATCTCCCGGTGTCGCCTTCGGTCCCGTGCACGTCAGCGCCAGAGGCATGGTCGCTCCAGAAGTATACGAAATCCCACATGAACACATTGAATACGAGATAAATCGATTCGAAGCCGCTATAGAAAAAACAAAAACGCAACTCAGCCAAATACAAAAAAAAATCGAAGACATCTCAGGTGACCATGAAGCTCTCATCTTCGAAGCTCACATCCTCATCCTAGAAGACGCATCCATCATCAAAAAAGTCAAAACCGCCATCGCAAGCAGACTACAAAATGCCGAATACGTCTACTACGCTATCATCCAGACATACTGCGAAGCCATTCGTAGAATGAATGACACATACCTCGCAGAAAGAGCCACAGACATCGACGACGTCGCACAAAGAGTCATCAGAAACTTTAACTCCGCTGATAACGAACACAAATTCGAAGACCCTAACCCAGATCACAAGCACATCATCGTTGCATTTGACCTAACCCCATCCGCCACTGCCACCATTGATCGACAAAAATCCATCGGATTCATCACAGAACAAGGCAGCATTAACTCACACACAGCCATCCTCTCCAGATCACTCGGAATCCCAGCCATCGTCGGCATCGAAGCCGCAGTCATGACCATCAAGTCCCTCACATTCATCATCCTAGATGGATACACCGGACGCGTCATACTAAACCCAAAACCTGAAACAATCACGAAATACCGTGAAATCCAGCGCCGTAAAAAAGAACAAGAAAACGAGCTAGACAGCATCAAAGAAAGCCTAACTCAAACCACTGACGACAGAAAAATCACCCTCTCAGCAAACATCGAATTCGAGCACGAGCTCACCTACGTCGAAAAATCAGGCGCAGAAGGCATCGGCCTCTTCCGCACAGAATTCTACCTCCTAGGAGGTGGTGAAATACCAGACGAATCCCGCCAAGCAAGAGTCTACTCCGAAGTCGCCAAACGCACCCAGCCTCACCAAGCCATCATCCGCACCCTAGACGCAGGCGGAGACAAACTCCCCGCAGAACCCCTACCAGAACCAGAACCTAACCCATTCCTCGGTTGGCGCGGAATACGTGTCTCACTCGCAAGACAAGGAATGTTCAAAGAACAACTACGTGCCATCCTAAAAGCCAGCGCACACGGAAAACTAGGAGTCATGTTCCCACTCATATCCGGACTCAAAGAACTCCTTCTCGCTAAAGACATCCTCAAAGAATGCATGGATGAACTCAATAAATCAAACACACCATTCGACCCCAACATCGAAATAGGCATGATGATCGAAGTCCCCTCCGCTGCTCTCATGGCAGAAGAACTCGCCAAACACGTAGACTTCTTCTCAATAGGAACCAACGACCTCATCCAATACACAATCGCCGTTGACAGAGTCAACAAAAACGTCTCAAACCTCTACAAACCTACAAACCCAGCAGTCATTCGCCTCATTGACATGACCGCCCAAGCAGCCAAAAACAACGGCATCTGGACTGGAGTCTGCGGAGAAATGGCCAGTGATCTTAATCTCACACCACTCCTCATCGGACTCGGCATTGACGAACTCTCCGTCGGAACCCACCAGCTCCCACGCATCAAAAAAGCAGTCCGCTCACTAAACTACCAAGAATGTAAAGAATTAGCCCAAGAAGCAGCCAAATGCAGATTCAGCAGCCAAATCCTCCAACTATCCCAAGAAATGGCTCACCGCAAATACACCCTCCTCATCGACTAATAAACAAAAACAGCAAAAATCATAAAGCCACAAAAATACCCCCAACCTTCCAAATCCCAAATTCTAAATTCTAAATTCCAAATTCTAAATTCTAAATCCCCCACCCACCGCTCGAGACAGCCCCTTACAGGCTTAAAATTCACGGTGCATCGCATCCAGTAAAGTAAACCTGGCTCCAAAAAAAACAGCTAAATAGATGAATGATATAAATCATCATTAATTTTTGACACCATTGCCTGAGCAACATGAAATTTTTATATTTTATGCTTTGACTAATGAAAAACCATAATTCATCATAAGTAGTGATATGAACATAAAAAACAAAATAAACCCTATAATTATAGGAGCTAGCTTAATAAGCGTAGCTAACGGTGCAATGGTTTACACACAAACTTCTGGTGGAGTCGGTTCAGCAAACACTGTATTTGCTGTAACTAATTCGGCTACCCCAGGCTTTTCCGCTACACTTACGGCGACCCACCCCACGGATGCCATCTCTTCTGTCAGTGATGGAGCGGCAATTGAGATACGCTACTTAGAACGTATAGTTGGAGACTTATCTTACAGTTTAACGGGGGTTACTGGAGTGCCCAGTGGATCCAACTTAAGTTCTTCTTTAGAAGTAGTAAACGTTATACCAAACAATTTCCTTTCTTCAACAGTCCCTCTCACAGTAATTTCTGGTGGTTCTTTCGTATTTGATGGTTCAGGCTCTGAGGCTGCAGGAACTCCCATTTCGGCAGGCACTTGGAACCCATCTCAGGGCGGAGTTCACGACAGTAATGGAGTTGCTCCAGGGCTAATTTTAGATGGTTTACCAACTCTAACAGATAATGGTAATCCTTCAAATACTGGGACAGTATATTTTTCTAGACCTACGTTAGAGTTCACACAAGTTCCTGAACCTTCTTCGTCACTTCTTTTCGGCATAGCTGCTATAGGTCTTGTCGGTCGCAGAAACAGAAATTCATAGAGTAATATAACTATTAACAATAGTTTTTACATAAAGTTATTAATTTATATCACAGCTATCCCATAAGAATAGCGTTATATAATATGCTTAGGGCCGATCCTACTTAGGATCGGCCTTATTAATTATAATTAAAGTATAAGACAGACAGTAGTCAAACAAATCAGACAAATGGCGGAGTGATTTTTGTTTCTATCAAGGCGTGACGATAAAATGATGCGGCCATCATGACTGAGGAATTGGACTATGTAACTGACGAATAACGAAGCTAATCTTGATATATTGTTTTGCACTTCAAAAAATCAGCTATGCTGCTGCTGTTTCCAAATGTAATAAAACTACTATCAGCCCAGAATAACTGTGAAAATAATATAATACACCAACTAAATGAGCAACACCAAATCACGAGTGCATTAAAGCATACTGATGCTATTAACCAACCACACATAACAAGGGCTAGTAACAAACAAAGTAAAAACCCCTGACACCATCAGATACCTCCTAAAAAGCCTCAACTCTGAGATAAACAACAAACACACACTCAGATATCCTACTAAAGGACAAAAATAAACCCAAGAATAGGGCCCTGTAATTCTAAGCGTCAAAGCCTCACACTCATACTTACCAGCTGATTGATAAGTATCAAAAACCCCAATAAACAAAAATAAGAGAATCAGCGCAGAAAACAAAGCGGATAAAAAGCAAGGCCAACGCATTAAATCCACATCATAATAAACTTTATTGAAGTATGAAAGCAATACACTCACAACAACATACGATAAAAGAACCATGTGTAAAAAACAAAGAAATAGAAAGTAAACACCTAATTCACCGCAAAGATCTTGTAACATATTCATTATTCAAAACCCCTTAAACCCACTACCTATAAGAATCAAACTTATTGCTTCCTCATCACTAAACAAAACTCAAACCATAAACTCACCTCCCATACCCCCATTGATCATTGACCAACAGCTTCTAAAATACATACTCCCGCCATGGAAAAAGATTCATTCAAACAAGCTGCTCTAGATTACCATGCATCAGGAAAGCCAGGTAAAATCGAAGTCGTCCCCACCAAGCCATACGCTCACCAACGCGACCTCTCACTCGCATATTCCCCAGGCGTGGCAGAACCATGCCTAGCCATCGAAAAAAACGAAGAAGACGCATACAAATACACAGCCAAAGGTAACCTCGTCGCTGTCATCAGCAATGGAACAGCCGTCCTCGGACTCGGTGATATCGGCGCTCTCGCAGGTAAACCCGTCATGGAAGGCAAAGGCCTACTCTTCAAAATATACGCAGACATCGACTGCTTTGACATAGAGCTAGACACCAAAAACGTCGATGAATTCATCCGCACAGTCAAACTCCTTGAACCCACATTCGGCGGCGTCAACCTCGAAGACATATCAGCTCCAGAATGCTTCGAAATCGAAGAACGACTAAAAAAAGA
Organism: uncultured Verrucomicrobiales bacterium; assembly: GCA_937934595.1. GTDB lineage: Bacteria > Verrucomicrobiota > Verrucomicrobiia > Verrucomicrobiales > Akkermansiaceae > Rubritalea. Next base: position 80,801 of record CALGZA010000025.1, read on the forward strand.
ACTCAATATACCAGTCATGCATGATGATCAACACGGCACAGCCATCATCAGCGGTGCCGCGTTACTCAATGCTCTCGAAATCACTAACAAAAATATCGCAGACGCTAAAATCATCGTCAACGGTGCTGGCGCATCAGCCATCTCATGCACCAAAATCTACGTCTCACTCGGCGCAAAAAAAGAAAACATCTTTATGTACGACTCCAAAGGACTCATCCACGGAGACCGCACTAACCTCGACGGTAAAAAATCTGACTTCATCAACAGCACAGTCCCTGCTGACACATCACTTGCACAAAGCCTACATGATGCAGACGTATTCATCGGCCTCTCAAAAGGAAATGTCCTCAACCAAGAAATGATCAAACCCATGGCTAAAGACCCCATCATATTCGCCATGGCTAACCCAACTCCTGAAATAAGCTATGAAGAAGCCACCGCTGCTCGCCCAGACGCAATCATGGCTACTGGCCGCTCTGATTACCCTAACCAAGTCAATAACGTACTCGGATTCCCATTCATATTCCGTGGCGCTCTAGACGCACGTGCCACAGAAATCAACGAAGCCATGAAAATTGGCGCAGTCCACGCCATCGCAGAACTTGCCAAAAAACCAGTCCCAGACATCGTTAACACAGCCTATAATAACGCTAACCTCAACTTCGGCAAAAACTACATCATACCAAAACCCGTAGACCCAAGACTCATCACCACAGTCGCTCCTGCAGTCGCCCGCGCAGCCATGGAATCAGGTGTAGCAAAGTCTCCCATAACCGACTGGGATTCATATGAAAACCAACTCTCACTGAGACTTGGTAACACCAACACCCTCTCCAATGTCATCGAAACCAAAGCAAAACAAGACATCAAAAAAGTAGTCTTCGCTGACGCAGAAAACCTATCCGTTCTCAAAGCTGTCAATGTCGTCCTCGAAGAAAAAATAGCACAACCCATTCTGTTAGGTAAAAAATCTAACATCCAAAAAATGATGGATGAATATAACATCAGCCTTCCCGGAGTTGATATCATCGACCCCATGGAATTCGCCAATGAACACGAAGCTCAGCGCCTTCAACAATACGCAGACATCTACTACTCCAAACAACAACGCAAAGGAATCACCCCAGAAGAATCGCTCGAGACAGTCAGATCAGGCTGCCATTACGGAGCACTCATGGTAGAAACCGGTGACGCAGACGCCATGATAGGCGGACTCACCAGACGCTACCCAGAAACAGTCAGACCCGCTCTCCAAATCATCGGCGCTAAACCAGGGGTTAAAAAAGTAGCAGGAATGCACATCGTCATGACCAAATCTGGACCTCTATTCCTTGCAGACACCACCATAAATCACCACCTAACACCAGTAGAAGTAGCAGACATCACCGAACTCGTAGAACAAGCTGTTAGAAGCTTCGACATCGAACCCAAAATAGCACTCGTAACCTACTCAAACTTCGGATCAGTCCCAGGTGGTGCAGCAGCTAAACTCATGCACGAAGCCACAGAAATCCTTCACAAGCGCCACCCAGAATGGATTCTAGATGGTGAAATGCAAGCGCACCTCGCACTGAAACCAAAACTACGCCAGCAATACTATCCATTCAGTAAATTAGGTGACCACCAAGCCAATGTCCTCATCTTCCCTAACCTATCTAGCGCAAACGTCGCCTACAACCTCATCGGAAGCGTATCAGATGTAGATGTCATCGGCCCCATCCTGCTGGGCTTAAACAAGCCCATCCACGTCCTCCAGCTTGGATCAAATGTCAGCAAAATCGTAGACATGGTAGGCATCGCAGCCATCCACGCTCAGGATAGCGAAAACAACCAATAAACTACTTCCAGTGGTCTGGAATGCTCAACCCATACGTGTTCACCAGAGAAGATAGGTTCCCTAATATTCTCTGGTGCTCTCCCTCATCATATCCAGATCCCCCACTCTTACGGCACTCTAACAACTTCTTTAACTTAGGTAATTCATACATATCCAATGCATAAAAATTACCCAGTGAAGCAGTCCCGAAAAGTCGCCAAACTACCTGATTATCATCACGGTCACTCGCTAGTCGCTTAGGCCCAGTAACCTTTCCTTCCGCTTCTTCTGCCTCATCTTGATCTTCATATACAGCCAACAATTCCATAACAAAATACTGAAGCATCTACGCTAACGAATCAACAAACTTCACTCAGAACCAACAAAAACAACCTTACCCCAACGATCAGGAATATGCATATTTACCACCCCCTGAGAACTCCACACCCAGTTATCTTCCGGATGCTGCTGGTCCTCAGGATTCAGCCCCGCACATAGCTCCGTTCCGTGCGGAGGAACCCTCACATATTCACCCTCCACCACCTCATGCTCCCACTGAACACGAGAAAAATTCACCCTCCAGATATCTTCTAAGCTAGGCGGCGTACTACGCCCCTCCACCTTATTATACTGAGCTAACTCTTTCCAAGGAAAAGCCACTTCTACACACCAGCCCTCATCCTCATCACTCGCATCATTCAGGCTTCCTCTAACCCCCACTTTAGAAATCAATCCCTCTTGGTTACATCCTAATACAGGCACCCCACCCTCACTGTAAGGAACAGGTAAACTCAGCTCCCATATCGAATTCAAAGCATTAACCTCAAATTCATAATAATCCTTAGAATCACCATCAGGATCAATAAATACCTCAAAATCATTATCATTAAACATGATCTCATTCTTCTCCGTTATCGTCCCCCACACATGAGGCTCCTCCATCTCAGCAGCCACGTAAAAATAATCATCACACCAAAGCATCTTCACCCTCGTCCTAAACCTTGGCTTCAATGCCGGATCACCAGTAATATCAGTGAATTCATCCGTCCACTCCGCACTCTCCCACAGCGAGTCACTCATAAATCCATCCAGATTCAAGGCTCGGTCTATCTTCTTACAACGATATGATTTAGGTAGCTTACTCATAATTTGAACTTCAATATACAGAAAGTCACTGGTCTGGAAAGCAGAGAAAATCATCTCGACTCACCCCCTAATTCTCAATAAATAAATAACCATACTCTATGAACCCATCAGCTAAACCCAACCACCCCCTCAGATTAGCCATCCTCGGAATGCATATCGAAAGCGGCACCTTCAGCCCACTTCGTTCTAACCAAAATGATTTCTACACCCTACGCGAAGATGCAGTCATGGAACGCTACCCTTTCTTGAATGATCAATGTAACGCACACCTATCAGAATCCATAGAATGGCTACCCACAGTCCACTTCAGAGCCATGCCCGGTGGTGCCGTCACCTCAGAAGCATACGATATCATGAAGTCTGAAATCATAACCAGACTAGTATCCCTATCACAAACTAACCCACTCGATGGAATATATCTAGATATCCACGGCGCTATGACCGTCGAAAATATCGACGATGCCGAGCTAGACCTCCTCAAATCAATCAGAAATACCGTAGGCATAAACGTCATCATATCATGCAGCCAGGACCTTCACGGAAATGTCTCTAAAGAACTCATCTCAAACCTAGACTTCATCACCACCTACCGCACCGCACCTCATATTGACTTCATGGAAACGCGCGAACGCGCAATGAACGCACTCGTCAAAATCCTACGCTCAGGAACCAAACCCATTAAAGCTTGGTGTGGTATCCCCGTCCTACTATCAGGTGAAATGACCAGCACAGAAGTAGAACCAGGAAATACCTTATGGAAACAAATCGAAGATCCTATCGATAACAATAACATCTGGGACCTATCACTCTGGGCAGGCTATCCATGGGCAGATCAACCACGCGCCATGGCATCCGTTGTCGCCTGCGGAAATGATGCTTCAGCAGTCATACAGGCCGTAACCACTACCGCAAATAACTACTGGAACGCCAGAAATAACTTCAAGTTCCTCTCTCCTGCTATGACTGTGGAAGATTGCTTCACCTCATCAAAACTAGACTCACTCCTAAATCAACCACCCCTATTCTTAAGCGATGCTGGAGATAACCCTACAGCAGGAGGTGCTGGAGACACTACTGGTGTCCTCAAGCATCTCATAGCCTGGAGCAAACTTAACCCAGACAAAACAGCCATTTTCTCAAACATCCCAGACGCACAAGCTGTCCAAACAGCAATCAACACAGGAATTGGTAATAAAGTCACTCTCAGTGTCGGAGGTAAGCTAGACCACGTCCACTCAGAACCACTTACCATATCAGGCACCATCCGCTTCGCAGGCCAAAGAGAAAACAATACCCGCTGGAATTGCGATGAAGCAGTAATAGATTGTAACGGAATCTCTGTCATTCTCTCATCGAAAAGACGACCTTACCATCAAAAACAAGACTACACCGGCATCGGCCTAAACCCTCTCAAAACGGACATAGTCATAGTTAAAATAGGTTACCTAGAACCTGAGCTAAAAGCCATGGCCAAAAACCACATCCTACTCCTCAGCAATGGCGGAGTAAACCCAGACCTCTGCAGCGTCGAATACAACAAAATACAACGCCCACTCTTCCCCTTAGATCAAGATTTCAAATGGACCCCATCACCTATTCTCCTCTAATGGCATCAGTCAAACAAAGAAGCCATATCAGTAAAGCAATGTCTCCTTCTTCCAAAATCATATTAAACAGATGATTCACTTATCCAGAAAAAGAAACAACTCAGTGAGAAAAATACTTCCCACCTCTCGATAAATAGAAAAAACTTTCTAAACTACCATATAATACCATTTGAACTGTTAGAATGAATTGATAGCACAACAAGATAGCACAACAAGATAGCAAGAGTAGCGAGGCAAGAGGAAAGTGCATAGTGGACTATGCAACTGACGAATAACGAAGCTAATCTTGATATATTGCTTTGCACTTCAAAAAAATTAGCTCTGCTGCTGTTTCCAAATATATTGAAACTACTACCATTCCAAGATAACTGCGAAAATGCTATAAACACTAAAAAACCAGAAACTCCATAAAGAGTCTCTGGTTTAAAAGTTAAAGTAAATAAACAAGCAGAACGGTAATCAAACCGCTCTAAAAAAATGAATTAGGCAGACTTTGATATAGCCTTAGATGTCTTGCTCTTAAGGTTTGCAGCCTTATTCTTATGGAAAATATTCTTCTGTGTGCACTTGTCTACTACAGATGCAAACTCTTTGAATGTCTTACTTGCTGCTTCTTTGTCTCCTGCCTCAACCGCCGCGAGTGTCTTCTTACGAAGAGTCTTAACTCGTGACTTCATGTCTGTGTTACGTAGGTTACGTGTATTGTTCTGACGAACGCGCTTGAGTGCTGATTTTGAATTAGCCATTGTATGTTTTGAAATGATTGGTGTTTATTTACTGTAAAAACTAATAGTAAGAATACTCATCAGAGATACTTACTAAAACAAGATAACTCCCTAGTCAACTTGCTCGGACGCGCAAACTAAACAAATCCTGCCCATTGTCAAGCTCAGAGCAATATTTTCAGTAATATTTACTAAAAAATCAAGATTTCTTAAGTAATTGAAGTACCTCTTTTATCACATGCTCTCGCTGCACCTGCCACTCTACATAACCAACAGGCACTATCTTAAACCCAGCTCGCTCAAGAATCTGATGCCTATTAATCCCTACAGCATCTCGTGTATATCCAGGATATCCTACCAAATCCACACCCATACATCTACCATTCTCCTCTAGCAAGACATCCACCGCAATAGACGCCACACTCTGATTAAACCTACACCGTATCCCTCTAAGCTCAAACGCTTGAACAAACTCCTTCCCAAATTGATCTACCTCTGCAGCAAAATCACGCAAAACCATTCCAGATTCTCCACAACCTTCAGATAACAAATATTGACCTAATAAAGATGTAGCAGGTAACTCATGCCCATGCACGGAATGATACACTATCTGCTCATGCCGAGCACGTGTAATGCTAACATTAAATACATCCTCCTGCTCTAAAAATCGCCTCGACCCAGAATTATCAGTCCTGCCATAAGCCAAACTGATCAACATAATATCCCTCTCCTCACCCTGAAAACTATGCGCAGTTCCCACTCTCACCCCATGCTTAACGACTAAGGACTCACAGGAATGTTCCTGAGCATAAGCACTAACCGCCGCTGTAAGAGCATCCACTTGTGCACGAAAAGGCGATAATATCCCTATACTCTTATAGTTCAATGACCCTCGCCACCTCTTTCCCATAAATCGAGCTAGATCATTCAAAACAGCATCTATCTCTGCTTCATTCACACCAACATCAGACCTAACCCCATCACAATATCTAAACTCTAAAGAGGAGCCATCATCAGCCTCCCACGGTCTATCTCGCATCAACCTCAAGCTTCCTTGGTAAAACTCAGTATTACTAAACCTAATTATAGACTTCAAACTCCTAAAATGTTCACAAAGCATCGCTACTTGTGAAGCGGCTCTCACATTTGAGATAGCCAAATCCATAAGACTCACGTTCCTATAATCATAAACTTCCTGATCCTCATCACTAAGACCCAGATCCCGTGCAAATTTCTTCATACCAGCATGAGAAATAAAAGAAACATGCCGCAGCTGCTTCTCATCCCCAGCTATCACCACCCTCTTAGCTCGATGAATCGCAGGCAAAGCACTCGCTATATCACATTGACTAGCCTCATCAATAATCACCACATCAAACATCGCCTTCTTCAAAGGCAATACACGATGCAAATCACTAAGACTTGTCATCCAAATAGGATAAACCTTTAAAATCGAATCAAAATCAGCAGCCATAAAAGCACTATACTGCTCAGATGACCTCCGCTTCTTCAGAGCAGTTTGCAACTTTTTCATATCAGCTCTCGATGAAGTTTCCGTCATCACTTTATTCACTAAATAATTCTGCTGCGCACGGATTAACCTCTTAACTATTTTATCTTTCTTACCATACAGCTTATCCAGCTGGACAGACAGCTCAGCCAAAAGCGGCCGTTTCCTAACTTTACCCTCATACCACAGCTTCTTAATCCTCTCATACCAGCTCGGATCAGGCTTAGCGGAAACCTCCCCCCTGAGAATCGATTTCTCATACTCAGAATCCAACTGCTCCGTCGCATCCATAATATCACTCAATACATCAAGCAAACTCATCGTAACCTCATGTAAATGATGACGATGCTCAACATCCGCAGAATAACGTCTCGCCAATACCCTCGAAACCCTATCCTTAAACTTCTTAAGATGATTGTTACGTCCCCCCCTTACTATCGCCTCAGTAGAACCAAGTAACTCAACCGCCTTCTGTCGCAACACATCAACCGCATGATCCTTCTTAGACACAACCAAAACCGTTTCCCCTCGTGCAATATGATCCACCGCTATAGCCGCCAGCGTAAATGACTTACCAGTCCCTGGAGGTCCATGACACACCGTAAGGTCATTACTCCTCGCAGACTTTACCAAATGCTCTTGTGTATCACTCAATAGCACCGGTGCCAATATCGGCTTATTCTCCGCTTCCCTAGTCTCTCCACCATCAAACATAGCACCCAGAGCCGATGACCAATCACCCGCTGATTCACTACCTAATCGCTCTAACTCATCCACCACACCACTCGAACCAGAAGAACGCTTCAACACCCCCCAGCCAGCAACCGGTAACAACTTTAATCCATCGCCTATCTTGCCATGAACCCCAGATAAACCACGCACCCGAGGCCACATTATCAATGAACTTACATCCACCTCAGGCATATTTAACTTAAACACTTCCGCTATCGCAGAGACCACCACACCACTGAGAACACCTCCCGTAATCTGCATAGCAGCCGTCACCCCTGACTCTATTGCTTGCTTGTTATCTAACACATCGAGCAAACTATAATTGATCCGATACAGCTGATGCTCCAGAGAAACCTCTACAGCTCCTCCATTCTGCTCCAAATTCACAGGATACAAAATAAGCGGAGCCCTGAAATTCTTCCCCCCCCACCATTCCACAGAAAAACAAACAACCATACAGACACTCTTTCTCACGCTGATAAACCATCAAGTTCAACATCGTCTTCTCAGCATAAGATGGAGTCCAAACATCCTCCTCTATAAAACCACAAGCCAGCTTATCCTCACCTCTAACTATAGACCTATTCTCCAGCGAACTAGCCAGAAAATCACGGATCCCCGCTCGAGTATGATCCTCCCTATAGCATTCCCTAAGCCACTTAATGACACTATGACCATCCCCTCGCATCACTTCTTCCTCGCTTTATGATCCACAAAAATCAATGCATCCACATCGTAACCCAGCCCCTTCGCCTTCTCTATAAAAGCACGCTTCTTATCGTCACTCACCTGCGGAGTCCTCGATAAAAACCACAAATACTTCTTATTGTAACTAGTAATATAAGCATGCTGATAACCAGCCTTATCCAAATCAAACACCACGTAAGAACCATAAAAAGGCCCAAAAAACGAAACCTTCAAATGCCCCACATCAGCAGCCCCCACAAAATAAGCTTTCCCCTCAGCCTCGCTCCACTCTCCCTTACTTTCATTATAACCTCTATTCAGAACCTTAATCCCGCCACCATCACGGCTAGAATACTCCGCACTAACTTCACTAAGACCACGCTCAAAAGAATGATCTAAACGCGCTATCTCATACCACTTACCCATATACTTATCTTGATCAAAGCCATCAACAGGACTCACCCCATCAGGCACCCCTACACAGCTATTCATCCCATAAAAAATAAAAAGCACTGCGCAAAGTAAACCAAGTAATTTGAATCGATGTTTCATAAACACACTCATAAATGATGACCCACCACATTCACAGAACAAAGTCTCCCCACAAACTACCCGCCTAAAAAAACAAACTAAAAATAAATCACCAAAACAACCGTAACAAAAACACAAGATCGTTGGAAACTCACTTCCATTAAATGCAATGAAAACCAAGCATCCAGGCACCAAACTTCACCTCAAATCATCTAACCTTAAATCATTCACCATAAATATAATCAAGGATACCACCCACAGCTGCCAGCTGCACATCCACCCTCTTACTCATTTCTAATGCACTAGGTGACTCCAGAGTGAAAGATAATGCACACCCCTTTTTAGCCATATAAATAGCCTCGGGCCAGCACTCCATTTCATCAGACTCAGCATCATGATAAATCCACCCTCTCCGCCTCACCTCATGCCCATCTATTTCCAAACCCTCCTCAAGAGGCATACACCCCATAATCTCCCCCGCCAAATACTCATAGCGTGCAACAGAATCCAACCCCAAATTAATCTCATAATAATAAAACCCCTCACTCTCCCAGTCCTCATGCAATGAAATAAATAACTCAGGATCGCGCTTCTCTAACCACCCCACATGCCCTCGCACCTCACTGCTACACTGATGAAAATAATCCCTATTCATATCTAATCCCCGCCCATTCTCTCTAGTCCCAGCCACACACCCAATAGGATTCAACATCGGACACACATGAAACGACAACGGCCTATCCAAAAGACCACCCTCCAAAAGACTTAATAAAGACTCAGGACCCGCCAGCTCATCACCATGAATCCCCGTTGATATATACACTACAGGATAATCCCCCCTCATTAAGTCATATCCAACAAGCTCATATCCATCAATCTCACCATAAACCTCAGACACAGCACCAGACTCAAGCATCAGCTTATCCACCTTCTCCATATACGATCGAACATCAAATCCCATAACCACCACCTTATGGAACAATCATTCAAACGAGTCAACACTGGACGAGCAACAATATTTCAACTAATAAATCAAATCACCATGCCCCCTGAAGAATCATCACACTCCAAACTACAAAACTTCATAGCATCCCAGCAATGGGAAGCCGCGCGTGACGTCGCCTATGACATGCTCGAAAACCAACCAGAATCATCTTGGCTCCATTCATCAATCAGTAACATATTTATCCACCTAAATGCTCTAACCCACGCAGAAGCCCATCTCAAAATAGCAATACACCACCATGAAAACCATGCCGAAGCTCACGCCCTCCTAGCCAAAACCTACTTCCTCATGAAACGCATTGGCTCTGCCGATGACTGCTGTAAAAAAGCACTGGCGCTAGACCAGTCTAATCTCACTGCCTGGACCATCGCCCTTCAAATCCAACTCAATTACAAAAACATACCAGCAGCTAAAGAATGCTACATCACTCTACAACGACTCGGTGCCGACGAATACCTACTCGCAGAACTACACTTTAAAATAATCCGCCACACCAGCAATAAAGAAACCATAGACCACCAAGCCGAAATCAAAACCAGAACCAACCTCCTAGAAAAACAAACCTCACAAAAAACTCAAGACACCCCCACCAAGCACAACCTCCACTCACAACTCGCCTACCTCTACCAAAAACACACCACACACTCCAAGCTCGCAGAAACACACCTCAAAAAAGCCCTCCTAGAAGACCCCACTCTCCTCCAGAACCATCAGACAGCCATGCTCATCGAACGTAAGAAAAAAACATGGATCAGAGCACTCACAGCACCAGCAATAGCCCTAACAAATCATGAAGAACTAGACAAAAAAGAACTAGCCATCGTAGGCATACTCATGCTCATTCTCATGCTCACCCCACTCTTCAGCAGCAGTAACCCATGGATCACACGCTTCACAGTCTTCTCCCTCATCGCCATCATCTTCTGCTCACTAACCGCACACCAAGCATTCCAATACCTCATCACATCAGAAAATCTACACAAACTCGGTAAAACATCACTCATCAAAACCCCCTTCGCACGCATCCTGAACCAACCATATAAAAAACGCGCCACCATCATCGCCACACTCACAGTCATCTCCTGGATCTGCTTCGCCAGCATGACCTACCTCATCATAAGCTAAACATCTAAAGTGATGAGAATAAATTCACTTCTTTATACTACCCTCAGAACAAATCAAATGATACTAGTTACCCATGAATCATCTACCAAACTGGGCAAACGAAATTATAGCATCATACGAAAGCCAATCAGCAGGCTGCTTCCTACTCCACGGTAACGTCAATGACAGACTACTCCTATCTCCTCCTAACTCAGAACCAAAACTAGGTAGCCTCCCAGAATTCATCCTAGAAACCCTTGTCCCACGCTTTGACGTAGTCATCACATTCGACATGGGATTCGGACTCAGAGTAGATCGCGGAACCGAAGTATTCTCACAATGGAAAACATACGCAGACGCTCCTCACCTTCCTCACAAACCACTCGATGCCTGCAGATTCGTATCCAAATACCTACTCTACTGCAGAAACCTCATCACCATCGGACAGAAAGCACCATCAGTTGCCGTCATCATGAAACAGGCTCACCTAGCCTGCCCAGCCATGCCAAACCTCCACAACTATGAGCTCAACTCACTCGCTGCACTCATCCGCGGCTGGGCAGATGATGATCAACTTCAAGCATTCAACCAAGCCGCATTCCTGATCTCAGAAAACCTAAACGGAATACACCCACTCGTCTCAGACAGCCCACGCGTCAGCTGTATCGAAGTCCCACTCCCAGACCAAACAGCCATCACACAAACACTAACAGAACTCGCTAAATCATGCCCTAACGCCATGCAGAACTTTAAAGACAACCCCAGCATCGTCTCTAACAGACTAACAGGCACCACACTCAGCTCACTAGAATCACTCCTCAAAAGACTCGAGCACGACAACCAAATCCTCGATGACAACAGACTCGCCGGACTCAAGAAAACACTAGTAGAACGAGACTGTGACGGACTCATCGACTTCGTTGAACCAGACAGAAACCTCAACGACTGCATCGGACTAGAAGGAGTCAAAAAATGGCTCAGAGAAGACATCATCCTCTGGCGTAAAAACGAACTACAAGCACTCCCCATGGGCTACCTCTTCTGCGGACCAGTCGGAACCGGTAAAACCTACCTAGCAGAATGCCTCGCAGGAGAAGCCGGTGTCCCAGTAGTCACCATGCGGAACTTCCGTGACAAATGGGTAGGCTCCACAGAAGCTAACCTAGAAAAAATATTCTCACTCATCCATGCACTCGGCAGATGCATCGTATTCGTCGATGAAGCAGACCAAGCTCTAGGAAAACGCCAAGGTGGCTCCGGTGACTCAGGAGTCTCCAGCAGAGTCTACTCCATGATGGCAAAAGAAATGTCAAACACACGTAACCGTGGCAAAATCCTCTGGGTCCTAGCATCAAGCCGTCCAGACCTCATCGAAGTCGACCTCAAACGCCCAGGAAGAGTAGACGTCAAAATCCCTCTCTTCCCATCCCTTAACCCACAAGAAGGATTCAGCCTCATACGCGCACTCTGCAAACGCAGAAAACTAAATATCCCAAAAGAATCACTAGAAGAACTAAAAAACATCATCCCACCTCTACTCACACCAGGTGCCGCAGAAGCCATCTCAGTACAAACCTTCCGTATCCACAAAACCAGCGACCGAGACGCCGTTCAGTCTCTCAAAGCATGCCTCAGCGACTACCGCCCACCAGTCCCCATGGAAACACTCAGATTCCAAATGGAAATCGCAGCACAAGAAGCCACAGACGCCAGCCTCATCCCCAGCGAACTTGAAGACCTCATAAAAATCTAAAACAACTCCCAAAAATAAAAACAAAACTACTTAAAACAGAACAAGTAAACAGCATGAAATCACGCCACACCTCCCAAAAAATCTCCCATACGTATCTTTTTTAAAAAAACTTTCATTATTTTTCACTTTTGTTTAATTTTTTTAGCAGACTAATAAACAATAAGTTACAAAAATAAATACTTATTAAATATAAACTAAGCTTAACAGTAGCCACCACAAAAGTGTTGCGCATCATCTCTCTAACCCCTAATAATCTCCCTCCACAGAATGCTAAGCAAATTGCATATCTTTAATTATCAACCTAATAAAAGAAAGACACATTCAATATGAAACACTATTTCGCAAAAACCGGAATCATCCTCCTGACTTTCATGGTCTTCTCAAGCTGTGCATCATCAGGTTCATCCCCATCTGCTTCTTCAAAGAAAAAAACAACCAAGAAAACCTATTCTAAAAAGAACACGGTCACAAAGAAAAAATCATACTCCAAAAGAATCGGAAAAGACAAACACGGTATGCCAACCTACTCCGATAGCTCAAGAACCAGATACCTCAGAGCCACCGCATACTCACACATGGAAAAAGAAGTCGGTGCCCCAGGTAGATACAACGCAGCTGGCAGCATCCTCAAATATGGAAAAACCCGTAGCGTCGGCGCAGACTGGTCTAGACTACCTCTAGGAACAAAATTTAAAATAGTCGGCAAACCCGGCATCACATACGTCGTAGATGACTACGGCTCAGCACTCGTCGGCACAAATACAATAGACATGTTCCACCCCTCACTCAGAGGAATGAGAAAATGGGGAACGCGTAAAGTCACCATCAAAATCATCCAAATGGGATCATGGAAACGTAGCGCTAAGCTACTCAAAGGTCGCCTCCACGCCAAACACTGCCGTAAAATGTATTACGCCATCAAAAGAAAAAGAGGTTACTCAGTAGCAAGCAACTAAACATTCCTACATCCACATTACTCATCTACTCCAGACCAAAGCCATGCTCATTAACAGCATGGCTTTTTTCTCTTTACCTTAACTACGTTCACCATTAGAAATCAAACACACCTAACACATAACACAACCAATCTATACTATCATGATGGCACGCAAAACAATCGAATTCCTTATCAAGCTATTCATCCTAGCACTCGTAGCTACAGCAGGGCTCTACACATACAAAGTCCTTGAACTAATGGGAGTAGTTTCTTAAAGCAACAACATGCCAAACTCTGAAACAACAGAGAAAATAAACTCCATATCACTACCCTTCATATTCTCCAGGGTAATGCCGGTCATAGCCATCGGCCTATTCATCCTCGTCGGCTTCGTTGTCATCACCAACGAACCCACAAACACAGAACCCACCATTCAAGACTTCAAGTCATGGCAAGGCGCTGACACCCCATTCGGATACCCACTTCCTAACTCAGATCTAAGTGATTCCAAGGCACCACGCCATAAGTTCAACCCAAGCTTCCACTTCCACTCCCCATGGGAACGTGCATCCATTCCTCATACAGATCAATTCGAAGCCGCCATGGGAACCCAAACTTGGGGCTACACATACAACGCACAACCATTCAACGCCAAAAATAACCTGCGCGGCGGCGGTAATCACAGCGGCGACGATATCAACGGAATCGGTGGCAAAAACTCAGACTTAAACGACCCCGTATTCGCCGTCGCAAACGGCCTCGTAGTCTACGTCGGTGAACCCAGCCCAGGCTGGGGAACATGCATCATCCTAGCACACAGAACACCAGACGGAAAAATCATCCACAGCATGTACGCACACCTACTAAACTCTCACGTAGCCTACATGCAACAAATCCCCAGAGGAAAAATCATCGGAACCGTAGGAAATGCAAACAATGCCTACCTAGCTCACCTTCACCTAGAAATCAGAGAATCAGACGGTGTCTCACCCTTCCTCAGCGGCTACCCCTCACTCACACAGCATGATAGACTAAACCCCACCAAAATAATCAACAAATACGCAGCCAAAGACAACAACATCTTCAACCCATCCATACTAAAAATAGCCCAAGACTATCGCTACATGCCAGAAATCCAAATGGACGTTGAATCAGCAAAAAACTACACGGAATTCATGCTCTCAGCACCAAATAAAACACCAGAAAATAAAACAAAATAAATAACAACCACTAAAAGCAACCACTCCCAGCTACCTTTTAAAACTAAAGATTCAGATAAGAGCACACATAACACGCACACTCCTACTGAATCAAAACGAACACCCCCTAGCTCTCCCCTTTAGCCCGTGGCTCAGCAGAAACCGTATCCGTAGCAGTCGAACTCGTTACAAATGGACCACCCTCCATAGGCGCCACACCAGTAAAGGCCACATCCGGCATATCAGTAGGCTTACCAGCCAAAGGAAACTCCTTTCTCAAAGGATGATAAGGATAACCCTCCCACATCAAAATACGCTTCATGTTTGGATGACCAGTAAATCGTATACCCATCATATCATACACCTCCCTCTCATGCCAGTCAGCAGTCGCCCAGATATCAGAAACAGTATCCACCTCCTCATCCTCAGCAACAGGAACCTTTATCCTCAAATGCCTAAAATCATCAATCGTTGATAACTCATAAACCATCTCAAATCGCGGATCCACAGACTCATGATCAACACTACATATGTCTAACAACATCACCAGATCAAGATGATCCCTGCAATACTGCATCACCGCCTTCACAGCCTCCTTCTTTATCACTATAGTATGCTCACCACGGAACTCCTTCTTCCCAGTAATATACTCACCATAATGCTCTTCCACCTTCTTTACTAAATCACTCATCCTTATTATATAATTAAATTTCTAACCCCTTCACCACTTCATCCTCTGGCACAGACTTCAAATCCTTCATAGATGACTCCTTATCTATCTCCCTCTGTAACCTCAATAAACCCTCTATCAATGCCTCAGGACGCGGCGGACATCCAGAAATATACACATCCACTGGTATCAACCTATCTATACCCTGCAATGTAGCATAACTCCTATACATACCACCAGATGAAGCACAAGCCCCCATAGCTATACACCACTTTGGCTCAGGCATCTGATCCCACACACGCTTCACCGCCAAAGCCATCTTATAAGTCACTGTCCCAGAAACTATCATCACATCAGCCTGACGCGGTGAAAATCGCATCACCTCAGCACCAAATCGTGATATATCAAAACGTGCAGACGCCGTAGCCATTAACTCAATAGCACAACATGCCAATCCCATCGGCATCGGCCACAAAGAATTCTTCCTCATCCAGTTAATCGCCGAATCCACGCGTGTAAATATAATATTACCCTCTACCTTAGAGTCATATACAAAGTCTGATTGCTCAGCGTTTTCTGGGCTAACTGCCTGTTCTGGAATTGGTGAAACCATAGTCGTAATTGTTGTTGCCAACACAATACCCCCACCCTCAGCATTCTCAAGCCTAAATCTCTCCAAGTTTGAAATCTTGCACATTCCTAATTTAAACCACATACTTCCAACACATGAACCCCGCCAATACCGTCACGATCATTCGGATACTTCTGATCCCCGTATTCGCACTCACAGCCATCCAATACGGAAACTCCATAAAAGCAAACCAACCACTTGAAACCCTCCGTATCATATCACTTTCCGCATTCATCATCGCAGCCACTGGAGACTGGCTAGACGGATTCCTAGCCAGAAAATACGGAAAAACCAAAACAGGTGCCATCCTTGACCCCCTCTGTGACAAAGTCCTCATGCTCGTCGGACTCATCGTCCTCAGCCAAGTCTCATGGAGCATCCACGGCTGGACCATCCCCAGCTGGTACGTCGCCATGGTCATCGCCAGAGACGTCTCCATCGCAACCGGCTGCCTATTCATCATACTCACAGGAAAAAAACTCCAAGTAAACACCAACTGGACAGGTAAAGCCACTACCGTTGTTCAATTATTTACATTAGGCTGGGTCATGTTAAAAGTAGTCCCCTTCAGCCCCATCATCCCCACCATCATAGCTTCCATATTCACTCTCTGGTCATCATGGTTCTACGTCCGGGAAGCACTTCGCCAGCTTCAACCACAATAATTAACGCATAATCAAATTCTAACACATCTCACTTGTAAAAAACCTCCTTTACCCCTTTAACAATCTCCACCACCAACCATCAACAAAACCAATCATGATCAACATCGCCATCGTCGGACGACCAAACGTAGGAAAATCCGCCATATTCAACCGCCTCGCTAACCGCAGAATCGCCATCGTCCACGACCAACCAGGAGTCACCCGTGATCGTATCGCAGCACCCTGTGCCATGACAGAAACTCCATGCACCATCATAGACACAGGCGGAATCGGAGCCAAACTAGATGATGGATTCCTTGACCAAGTCACCGTAGAAGCAGACATCGCCATTCAGACCTCAGACCTCATCCTATTCGTCGTAGACTGCCGTGAAGGACTCAGTCACATAGAATCAGAACTAGCCACCAAACTCCGCAAAGCCAGCCCACCCATACTCCTCCTTCTTAATAAAGCAGATCACGTTGAACTAGAAGGCCAACTCGGCGACTTCTCCAGAATGGGATTCGGTGCAGGAACACCCGTATCAGCAGAACACGGCCGCGGATTCAACGAACTCATCTCAAAAATAGAAGACATCATCCAGCCCATCGCAGCCAAACGCGCAGAAACAAACGCAGACGCAGAAGAACACGTTGCCAAAACAGGCCTCAAAATCGCCATCGTCGGAAAACCAAATGCCGGCAAATCATCACTCGTCAATGCCATCCTCAAAGACGAACGCACCATCGTCTCAAACATCGCAGGAACCACCCGTGACTCAGTAGACATACCATACAACTACGCAGGCGAAAACCACACCCTCATAGACACTGCTGGACTAAGACAAAGATCAAAAATGGACACATCCGTCGAGGTCTTCTCCGCGCTCCGTGCAGAAAGATCAATCCGCCGCTCAGACATCTGCCTCCTCGTCATCGACCTAGAAGCAGGCATCTCCGCCATGGACAGAAAAATCGCTCAACTCATACAGAAAGAACACAAACCCTGCCTTATCATCCTCAACAAATGGGACCTCTTCGACCCAGGAATGCCACGTGCAGAAAGACTAGAAAAAGCAGAAAAACTCATCCGCACAGACCTCTTCTTCCTCTCCTACGCACCCTTCGCTGCCGTCTCAGCCAGAGAAGGCCAGCACATCAGCCAAGTCTTCAGCCAACTCACAAAAATCCGTGAAGCATCACAAGAAACCATCACCACTGGTGCCCTAAACAGACTCCTCCAAGAAGCATTCGAACTAAAACCACCAAGCATCCACAAAAAATTCCGTAAACGCGTCAAACTACTCTACGCCACAGCCGTTGTTAACGATCGCTACACCGCTATCCCAGTCCCATCCTACATCCTATTCGTCAACGACAAACGCCTCATGCAGGAAAACTACGAACAATACCTATCCAACAGAATTCGCGAGAAATTCTACGCCCCAGCCATCCCCATCGTATTCTCAGTAAGATCCAGAAACAGATCAAAAAAATAATAGTAACCAAATCACACAAAAACATCCCTCCACTTAAGCCTAGGCATCACATCTAAAAAGGATACCATACAAAAAACAAACGCTAACATAGCAGATTAGACAGAGTGGCTAATACACTACCCACAAGAAACCTCCACACAACCTATTGAAAATAATATAGTTAAAATTGCAATCAGCATCCATCACACGAACTTCCAGAGATACATTAGTATGCATAATTGCAGGTGGTTTAAACGGCCTGCTATAACATAAATGAACTTTGGATTTGATAGACCTTGGTCTATACGTTTAAGACAGTTCCCATAAACACAGCTACCAATGCTATATTGGCAGCTAGATTTTGAGATGTAAGAACTAAGCTAGGACATCTCGTTAAATGCAGCTTGGAGGCGTTTTCTTCTTATTGTGCTATCTTATTTGGTTTTATCGATCCATAATTGGGCATCTGTAGCTAAGACAACTCTGCGCTCAGAGCGACCATGTCCTGATTTCGAATACCTTGATTAAAGGAGGAAAACCTCCAGCGAGTTTTTTTGATTTAGTATTTTTGTGAGCCATTCGGCTAAAAACATCAATATGTTCGTTTGAATAGGTCTGATTTCCTAGTATTTTAAAATAAGATAGCCCTGAACTATGACACACATTCAATGAGAATCACTTGACACTTTTTTCGATACTGTGAAAGTTATATCATCATAAATAATTTATGATATTAAATATAAAATTATATGAAAATTAAAACAAATATACTCTTAGCTACTTTAGTGATACAAGCATCTACAGGGACTGCTGATGCCATAAATTTACTCACAAACCCCGGATTTGAAAATGGGTTAACCGGATGGACTATCGTTTCTGGTACAGCAGGTTTAGGAAACGCATCACCTACTCCTGACCCATTATTAGGCGGGACACAATATTTGACTGGCTCAGATTCATCACTCTTTGAAGCAACACAGACCATTAGTCTTTCTGCTCTAGGATACTCTGATGCAGTAATTGACGCTGAAGGGCTTACTGCTGATTTTTCCGGAACTATTACTGGACCAGGGGCATCTAATGGCATCACTGGTTTGCGATTTATTGATTCTATAGGAGATCTCTCATTCTTTATGTTAAATAACGGAGCTACAGACACTTGGACTACGAGCAGTAATGATGTATTCATTCCTTTTGGAACACGTTCTGTAGAATTTGTTTTCCGATCAAACAGTCCAGAGAATACTTTTTTTGATGCAGCTTCTTTAAGCATTACTCCAGAGCCCATTCCTGAGCCTTCTTCATTTTTATTGGTAGGATTAGCCAGTCTGGGACTAGCTACCCGCAGACAAAGATAAAACCTTAAATTGTAAGGGATTTACACTTCGGTGAAGCTTGTTAGAAAAACATTGAGAGTCTCGAGGAATAATTTGAAATCTAATGCATCAAGTAGATTGATAAAAGTTTCATTGAAAAAATCAGATTGTTTTACTGATAGTCACTGTCCATTCTAAAAAAGAAGAATACTTCATACCCTAGTGTAATTTCCTAGCCTTTAAATGTAAAACTATAAACGTGATCCGAAAGATGATCACACACTTCCCACGCAGACCTCAAAATCTAGAGCTTTCCACATCAACTATCAACGACCATTCCAACGTCATCCCCATTCTATTCTCATTAAAATCTAGAAACAGATTCAAAAATAATGAAATAAAACGCAACCTTTATGACTTACCATGGTTATCATAATTTGATACAAACTTCCAAATCATGAAAAATTACAACCACATACCTCTCAATAAGCGCTTAGCTCTTCTCTTCACAATAACCCACATCATCTCCATAGCTGCTGCTCTAGCTCAACAAGGCACACTCGACCTCACCAACCTGCAAGACTACGCAGGCCAAACCAAACCAGACTACATCACCAAAGACAACACACCAGCAGGTAATCCCATTACAAACATAGGCGCCACACTCGGCCGCGTCCTCTTCCATGACAAGCGCCTCTCAAAAAACAACACCATCTCCTGCGCATCCTGCCATCAGCAACAGCACGCCTTCAGTGACCCTAACCTCGCCAGCATCGGAGTCAACGGCTCCACCGGCCGCCACTCCATGCGCCTCATCAACGCCAAATTCTCCAATGAAACGAGATTCTTCTGGGACGAGCGCGCCGTCACTCTAGAAGACCAAACCACACAGCCCATTAAAGACCATATCGAAATGGGATTCAGCGGAACAAACGGAGACCAAAACTTCACAGACCTCATCACCAAACTATCCGCCATCACTGAATATAAAGTCCTATTCACAGGCGTCTTCGGTGACCCAGCCATCACAGAAGAACGCGTCCAACGCTCCATCTCACAATTCATCCGCTCCATCCAATCATTCGACAGCAAATACGACCTCGGACGAGCCACAACCAACAACGACGGCGCCCCCTTCCCTAACTTCACTCCCGCAGAAAATGCCGGAAAACAACTCTTCCTAGCACCACCACCAGCTAATGGAGCAGGTTGCGCAGGCTGTCACCAGCCACCAGAATTCGACATCGCGCCAAACTCCAGAAACAACGGTGTCATAACTTCACTCGACGGCACTACAGACACCACAAACACCAGATCCCCCAGCCTCAGAGACCTAGTAGATAAAACAGGAACACCACATACAGCATTCATGCACGACGGATCACTCCCGACACTAGCCTCAGTCATAAATCACTACAACGCAATACCAGCAGTAGTTCCCAACTTAGACCCGCGTCTTAGCCCAGGAGGCCAACCTCAACGCCTCAACCTAAACCAAACCCAAAAAGACAACCTAATCGCATTCCTAAAAACCCTCACAGGAACATCAGTATACACAGACGAAAAATGGTCTAACCCATTTACAGCCAATGATGAAATCAATATCATCATACTCCCCTCTGATAAAACCTCCATCACCTTCACCAGCAACGGAGCATCCAGAACCGCTAACATCACCTCACCAGCAGCACCAAACATAGAATACATATTCCAAACATCCTCAGACCTTCAGAACTGGACATCAGAAACCGTCACCTCCACCCCCTCAGGCACACTCAATGCCATTGACACAACACCAGAAACAGAAACAAAAAAATTCTACCGCTTCATCTACAAACCAACACCATAAACAATCAAAACATACTCCCAAACTAAAAATAATGAAACAAAACGCCTTCAGACCCAGCAAACGTCGAATACTACTTCTCTGAAACATCAGGAAACCCAGGTGGTGACGATAGCGGCTGGCAAGACAGCCCCACATACACTGACTATGGATTAACATACGGACTCAAATACACATACACAGTCAAAGCCCGTGACAAAAGCATCAACCAAAACGAAACAATCCCCTCAGCCGCCGTTTCCGTTATCCCACAACCCAGAACACACAACGAATGGGCATCAGCAACATTCCCATCAGGAAACAAACTCACAAACACAAACCAAACCCTAGATTCAGATAACGGCGGCCTCGTATCAGTCCTAGAATGGGTGCTCGCAGGCGACCCCACAAACAAAAATGATGACCTTACCATCATGCCCACCTTCGGACACACTCCTAACTCAGGAAACTTCACATACCGCCGTAACGATGCCGCTCACGCAGACCCTAATACCATTTGAACTGTTAGAATGGATTGATAGCACAACAAGATAGCAATAGTAGCAAGGCAAGAGGAAAGCGAATAGCGGACTATGCAACTGACGAATAACGAAGCTAATCTTGTATATTGTTATGCACTTCAAAAAATCAGCTCTGCTGCTGATCCCAAATATATTGAAACTACTATCCTACTATCAGCCCAGAATAACTGTGAAAATGGTATAACACCACCATCACTGTAGAATACAGCTCAGACCTCAAAACCTGGCAAACAGCCACACAAGGACAGTTCATTAACATCACAGAATCCAATGACGCATTCGGACCAGGCATCGACAAAGTTACCCTCCAGTTCTCAGACAACATCACCCAAAATAAGGATCTATTCGTAAGACTAAAAGCTACAGTCACTCAATAAAGCTTCCTTCTCAAAAAACATACTCTTTAATTTGCATTAAATAACCACGTAAGCCGTTATTATGGATGAAATGCAAATCAAGATACAGCGAGTGTCCGAGCAGAAGAGAGATGCATAGAGGGCTACTGGCGCCCTAGCGGATTAGTTTTTGCAGCTATCAAGGAATGACACAAGAATCATGCGCGTATCAAGGCTGAAGAATCAAGCAGATAGCAACAAAAACACCCGCGTCCACTCTAAATCTGAATCACTTTCTAAAATACCCCATAACAACCATTTGGCTGATCTCTTATACTGCTGATTCATAATATGCGCACCTTACACAACAGTCAGATAAAAAAAACCACATACGCAAAAAAATCTATTTGTCTTCACTGTGTTTTTATGGTTCTTAAAAATCAGCATAAATAATTGAACATTAATTTACTATGAACCCCAAAAAACAAAATAAGCTATATTTCCTTAAACTATGCCTAGCTCTCATAGCTTCATTAATACCATCAATTGCAAGTGCCGTCATACCATTCCACGGAAATCAATACACCTACTACCAGCCGGATGGAGAACCACTAAAAGTAAAACTCTACGGCAACAACCTACATGCTGTAGCCGAAACCGAAGATGGTTACACAATCATCCGAGACCCCAAGACAAAAGCCTTCAGCTACGCAAAATTGTCCGCAGATAAAAACTCACTCGTTTCCTCAGGAATACGAGTCCTCGGAAGAAAAAAAAGAAGCTTCACGAAAAAAGAACAAGCTCTCATCAAAAATATAAAAAAAAATATCCGTATTAGTAACCGTGCTTTCCGAGCAAACTGTGAAAAATGTCGCATAAAAATGGGAATTCCAAACTGGAACTTAGAACATAAAAAAAACTTAACCGCACTATATCACAAAAAACACGACAGCAATAAACTAGACAGCAAAAACTCTAAACTATCCACCAACTCAAATACTAAAAACAACACACAGCCTAAATCTCTCTCACCATTAAATATTAAAGACACTCGCACTACACTAGTATTATTAGTTCAGTTTCCAGACCGGCCACAAGACGTAGTTCACTCTGTAGCCACAATTGACCAACTCTTCAATGCAGTTCCATACACCGGATTCGGAAATGCCACCTCAGTTAAAGGCTACTTCAGAATTCAATCTAACAACCAATTGGAAGTAAACAACATAGTCACCGCATATTTTACAGCCAATAACCCAAGAAGCCACTACACAGCAACCCTCCCTGCCCGCGAGGGAGCTAAAACCCTAATTACAGAAGGGCTCAATGCCCTACAAGCTAATGGATTCGACTTTAGACAACTTGACGATGACAATAACAGATCAGTCGATGCCATCAGCCTTCTCTATGCAGGCCCTAATGTAAATTCATGGTCAGAAGGGCTCTGGCCACATGCAGGCAGAACCACTTGGGACGATTTTAGCAAATACGGACTAAACACGCGCTTTAGCTACCAAATCACAAATATGAACCAATCTGCAACAAATACAGACATAGGTATAGGAACCATCTGCCACGAATACGGTCACGCACTACTCTCCTTACCAGACCTCTACGCCTACAATAATAACCCCACCTCAATGGATCGTTTCTGCCTCATGTCAGGTTATAATAAACTCCATCCAATCAACATCTCAGCTCCTCTTAAATTAAGTCTAGGGTGGGGAAACGTTATCGAAGCTTCAGGTAACATAGAACAAACTTTCACAATACCAAGGGATAGTAATACCTTCGTAAAATACACCAACCCTAACAATTCTAGAGAATACTATATCGCAGAAATGAGAGGAAGCTCATATGAAATAGGTCCTTTCGGAGGAAGCAATGCAGCAGTATTTAATGATACTGGGTTAGCATTATATCACGTTAATGAAAACGGCTCCAACAAAAGATCTAGTATACTCACATCCCAAAACCCTAACACAGATTACTCTACACCCTACTACATCCTACCAATAGAAAAAAACTATCCCCGTGACATCACTCCCTGGTATGATGCCCCTGACGCAAAACCAAATGACGTTTTTAAAGACGGGGACATCATCCAGCCAAATAGCACCCCTAGCTTAAGATTCTGGAGCAATTCAGGACGCACCGTCTCTGCAAATTTCGATTTATATGACATCAATATCTCAAACAACTCACTCTCATTCAAAATGGGGAGGAAATTTTCTAATAGCGACAATACACCACCTAACCCAAATCCCCTTACGTGGGCATCTCCTCCAAAAGTACAATATTTACCCAGTATAATGAACCCTGATACACTATCTCAAAATAACCCAAACACCAATGCACCATGGAAAGAAACTGACCTCTATCGGCTCGCTTTTATAACAAGTAAAGAAACAAAAGCCACTTCAAATAACATTGCACATTACAATGCTTTTGTTCAACAATTGGCCAACAATTCTAAACTCAATCTTCGAAATATCACCTGGAAAGTCATCGGCTCCACAAGCAGCGTCAGCGCCAAAATAAACACAAGAACTCAAGCATCTCCAAACAATAATGGCGAGCCAATTTACCTCCTAGATCGTAAAACTCTCATCGCAAATAATTATTCAGATCTCTGGGATCGCTCCATCAATGCACCGATAAATATCGATGAAAATGGAGCTACCTTATTGAAGGTTATCGTAGCCACTGGAACAAATACTGACGGCACGGCTAGAAGTAATCATCTTGGTGGAAACGATGCATCCCCGTCAGACATCGCATACGGATTCAACTCAGAAACTAACTCCTCATGGGTCCTTCTCTCCCAAGCAGATGCCTTAATCCCTTACCATTATTATGCATTATCAGAACCACTCTCGGCTATGTCATCAATCTGGCATATAGCCATGACTGCCACCACCGCATCAGACCCTGCAAACGTCGAATACTACTTCTCTGAAACATCAGGAAACCCAGGTGGTGACGATAGCGGCTGGCAAGACAGCCCCAAATACATTGACTATGGATTAACATATGGACTCCAATACACATACACAGTCAAAGCCCGTGACAAAAGCATCAACCAAAACGAAACAATCCCCTCAGCCGCCGTTTCCGTTATCCCACAACCCAGAAGATACAACGAATGGGCATCAGCAACATTCCCATCAGGAAACAAACTCACAAACACAAACCAAACCCTAGATTCAGATAACGGCGGCCTCGTATCAGTCCTAGAATGGGTGCTCGCAGGCGACCCCACAAACAAAAATGACGACCTTACCATCATGCCCACCTTCGGACACACTCCTAACTCAGGAAACTTCACATACCGCCGT
>CALGZA010000026.1 GCA_937934595.1 uncultured Verrucomicrobiales bacterium
AGGTGGTGGATGGTGTCTTTGAGGAAGGCTTTGCTGCCGATGATGCCGCCGTCGATGAAGTAGCGGGTCTGGTGGAGGAGGAGGGCGGAGAGCTTGAGGTGGCCGGAGCTTTCTTGGGTGGCTTCTACTTCTTCTGCGGTTATGCCTTTGCGGGTGCGCTTTTGGTTCTGGGTGCCGGAGTTTTTGATGATTTCTTCTCCGTCTTCGAAGAGGATGAGCCTGTATCTGGAGGCGATGCTGCGCCAGGCGTATTGCTGGGGGGTGGTGAAGTTTTGCCAGCCGTCGTAGGCTGAGTCTGAGTCTGTTTGGTTTTCTCGCTCTTGCATCATTCTTGCTATGCCTCGACGGGCTAGGATGCCGTGGGTTTTCCCTGATAGGGCTTCTGCGTAGCTGCACCAGCGGTAGTTTTCTGGCTTGGTGACGATGCCTGCGCGGATGGGGTTGAGGTCGATGTAGGCGGCGATGATTCTGGCTGCGTGTCCGTCTTCGACGAGGACGCTTTTGTAGCGCGCTTCCCAGAGGGTGTACGGCGTGCCATTCGTTGCTGTCCACTTAGTTCTATTTACTTTTTTTTTGACAATAACTCTCAAAGAGATATATTTTTTATAATTCTACTTAAATTATGAATATTAAAACAAAAGTGGCTCCCTTCACAGTCACTATAATAACTATTGGATCACTAGCTGGTGGCGTGATGGCACAAAATGTAACAGGAACCTATGATTTTGCAGATGGAACCACTAGCCTCTTCTCGGATACTAGCCAAGTCGGCGACGCTGTTTGGGGCTCTACCAGTAAAGCTGGGCAACTTGCCCCAGCAATAGCTACATTAGGCAATTTAGAAGGCGGCGCAGATATAGCAGGCTCACGAGCGTGGTCTCCAAGTGGACAATTTCTAGGAGATGGTGCAACAGGTTCAGCCTCGTTCGACTTCATGTCGGACTTTGATGGAGCAATCACACAAGGAGATCGCATTGGATTATCCTATTTGGGAGCCACCTCATCACTCTTTATTGGTTATCAGGCAGGTGCTTCAACTTGGGATTTGGTCGTAGATAATGGAACTACAACAAATTTAGTTGCTTCGGTAGGTCCCGCCGATTGGACTCAAACTGTCTGGTTTGATTTGTCTTTTGATTACACTATCAACGGAGGATCTCTCAACTTGAACCACGAGATCAATGGATTTTACGAAGAGGAAACCTTGAACTTACCCCATCCGACTTTAGGGAGCATTGCAACTATTACTGGTAGCTCATCCCATAGTGTATCTGGTAGTCTTGGTGCTGACACCGCAATTCAATTTGGATTGACGGCGGAAGTTGCAGCAATAACCAGCACAGCCAATAACCGGCTGGATAATTTATCGTTTAACGTTAATTCTGTTCCTGAACCATCCTCATCAGTGCTGTTCGGGCTAGGGCTATCAAGTGTCCTATTTCAGCGACGAAGAAAGAAATAACTTCAAACAAAGAATTGGGTAGGTGACGGTTAGAGCCTGTTATCTACCCGATGATTACTTAGTATGCACTGAAACTAGAAAGTGTTCAATTCCCTTGTTATAATAGAATGAACATAGAAGAAGCAAGCTACGGGAAGGAACGCGGTAGTTCCACTGCTAGCTATGCAAAGAACTATCAGATGCTAACTGCATGAGGAGGAACGATTGTGGGAAGGAAGGCTAATTTGTCTGCCCACTTAATCGTTTTTACGCTTATGTGATTGATTGAATGAGATTATTACAGTGAATTATTTGAGTGTGTTTTCTCTAATACTCCATTATCATATTGCGTGAAGTTGCCATCTTGATTCTCTATATACAATACTCTATTCCAGTTGTTGAGTTTAGAGGTGATGAATTCTTTTGTTATTAGTTGTCCATCACGGTTTTTGTATTCAAGCTTTGAGCGGAAATTTCCATATCCTAACTTAGAGAAGGCCTCTGTAGAGGATTTTATTCTTCCACTTGTTCCTTCTGATGAAAACGATTCGATCTCCGATCCTTCTAATAAACGAAATCGGATTTCACCGCTGCGCACTAGATAGTTCCATGCGGCTTCATCCGTATCATAACCTTCATCAGCGACGGATTTTCTAGCTACCTTGAAGGTAAACCAAAATATAACGCCAGATAAGATAGCTAATACGAGAATGATAATGATCCATCTTTTCATGTCTATTTTTAGGTTAACAGTATTAGATCACTCCCCCTGATGTGATATCACATCTTAAGCTGGTTGCTTGTCGTGCGTTAGTTTTTTTCATGTTAATGTATTGTAGCGTATAGGGGTGAGGGTTTTTAGCAATTATTTATTATGGCTTTTGATGTCATTTTGAATTGTTAATGGTCATTATTCCTGATGAGCTGATATCAGGTGTTTTCCAGCGCGGGTTATATCACTTGTTTAGGGGGAATTAAATTTATAGATTAACGAAAGAGGATGATTTGTCTGTCTCATCATTATTTATATAACGCATGGTTAGAAAGCTAGGGTCTCCATAGTCTGGTATAACGATGGATGAATGCTCGCTATCCTAAGAAAGTGCTAGAACAGCCTACAGGAAAGTAAGTCTGAAACATTGAAAACGCCGTGCTACGGATCCGTATGGCCGGTGGTGTGTGGGGGGCGGTTAGAACCCGTTACCTTCCCGATTAGCCATTTTTATTAGTTTCATTTATCTAGTTTCGGAATGTTACTGCGTAGAGTAAGCCATCTTTTTTGCTGTATGACCAATAGTAATTCCATGTTTCTGTTTTTTTGTTGCAGCTGATATGATCATCGTCATGTTGTCCTCCAATATATTGGCTTCCGTATTGAAGGTCTCCACGACTCCATTGAGAATAACAATTTTTATTAAGGATAGACTTTAACTTGTGGAAATTACCTTCATTAATAATAAATTGGAACTTTGGATCTTCGAAGAAATCCCAATTATAGAGCGTCTTTTGTGTTAGAGGTAACTCATGTAATTCAGGCAACAAAAATATAGTAGAGCATCTCTCTATCCCACCACGATCCGGTTTACTGGATAAATACATGCATAATATTAGAATCACTATTGCGATACTAATTATCTTGAGGCGCATATTTTTGGGCTAACAGTATTAGATCACTCCCCCTGATGTGGTATCACATATTAAGCTGGTTGCTAGTAGTAAGGTAGTGTTTTTTGTCTTAATGCTTTAAAGAATAAAGGTTCGAAGCTAGTTGACAAGTATTTATCATGGACTTTAATTTCATTTTGAATTGTTAATGGTTATTATTCTTGATGAGTTGATATCAGGTGTTTTTCAGCGCGGGTTATATCACTTGTTTAGGGGGAGTTAAATTTATAGATTAACGAAAGAGGATGATTTGTCTGTCTCATCATTCTTTATATAACGCATGGTTAGAAAGCCAGGATCTCCATAGTCTGGAACAGGAATGGATGAATGCTCGCTATCCTAAGAGAGTGCTAGAACAGCCTACAGGAAAGTAAGTCTGACACGTTGAAACCGCCGTGCTGCGGATCCGTATAGCCGGTGGTGTGGGGGATGGCGGTTAGAACCCGTTACCTAACCGATTCGCTGATTTTTATTGGTTTCATTTTGATTAGTTATTACAGCTTGTTGGCAGCTAGAGAATTCACTAGCTCTAGGAATCCGCTCTTCACAGCACTATTACAGGAATCTGCATCAAAAAATAACTGCATGGGTGAATTTTTGAATGCTGTGTATTCGCATGTAACATACAATTGATTGAGGTCTATCAGACATCGAATAGTAATATCTTTATCATTAAATTGGACTCGATTAGGCACTTCGATACATTCTAAAATCTTTACTCGTAATGAAGATTCGCTGAGTTCTCCGTTAATATACCTTGCTGCGTCGACTTCTGATAATTCGATATCTTGGGTCTTCAAACCGATTAGACCTGCAGAAGGGTAAACCTGTGAATTAACTGCAAGAAGAGTCAGAGCTAAAACAGTGATGCATGTTGCCGCAATTAATATTCTGGTAGTTCTTTTGGTCATGTATTTGTAGGAGAACTAGTTGTTTGTAGTCTTATGGAAATGTGATGAATTTCTTTATAGGGGTCAAGTGGATGTTTGAAAATGCTAAATTTATCCTTAGGATAATTACTACTTAATTTCTTGAGGTGATTTGATCAATATTTATTGATGAAGTTGGAAAATAAGATGAGGGCTAGAATGAGGCGTATGGGGTTAGTTTAGATTACAGAGCAATCTTATGTGGGCTGGTATAGGCGGTAAGGCGGTATGTTGCATTTTATGATATGACTCATCCTAGGGGGCGATGGAATGATGGGTTTGAGGCTTTTATGAGCCACTTGGTTGTCAATAAGAAGGTTGCTCTAGGGACGATAAATCAATGGTTTAACGCTTTTGTTGTTTTTGTATAAGCGTGTTTTGGAGGTGGAGCTTAAGGGGCTGAATGCGGCGCGGGTAAAGACGAAGAAGAGGTTGCCGGTGGTGTTATCTAGAGATGAGATAAGGGCTGTGTTTGATTTTTGTAAGGTGGGAGTTCCTTTTGCTGATGCTGGAGTTACTTTTTGGAGCTACTGTGAAGAACTTGCCTAGTAAGTGTTTATTGTAGGTTATTCTGTAAGGTGCGAAAAAGGAAGAGTTTGTTTGTGTGATGTTGTTTGTTGTTGGGGTATTAGTGCACTGGTTGAGTGGTTGTCTCTAGTAAGGCTATGAGGATGATGATGGCTGTGATTGCGGCGATAATTCCTATTGCTACCCATGAGGTATTTGAGCGGTATTTTCCTTCAAAATCACATTCATTGCAGGTGTAGTTAGTTTTTATTAGGGCGGTTCGAATAATTAAGTATAACCAGCCAAGGAGTAGGAACCAGATGGTGCTGGCTCCTGCGGTGTAGTGGTTTTTTTTGGAGGTGTTTTTGCTGCTGCATTTTGAACATGGGATTCCCAGAGTGGTAGTGGGAGTTTTTTTGTTTTCACCTGAATGCATGAGGGTTTGGAATTTAGGTTTGGGGGTTTGTGGTGTGGTTATTTGGTGAGGAATTTTTGTAGTCTGCCGGCGATGATGGTGGGGACGATGGCGGTGATGATGATGTCGTTTCCTTCGTATTCGGTGGCGGTGACTTTTGCTTCTGCGTGGAGGAGGCCCATGTGCTGACCTTCTGACTGTGGGATGCGGTAGGTGTTTATCTGGACGCGGTTGTGGAGGATTTCTGAGCATGCTGCTAGGAGGTGGTCCATGCCGATGTCTTTGTGGGCGGAGGCTATTAGTGTGTTTGGTGATTTGTGTGAGAGGCGTTGTTTGAGTGATTCTAGGTGTTCTGGGTTTTCGACGAGGTCGCATTTGTTGAGGATGGTGATCATGGGTTTTCCTTCTGCGCCTAGTTCGTTGAGGACGTGGATGGTGGTGTCGAAGAATTTTTCTGCTTCTGGGGAGCTGGCGTCGAGGACGTGGATGAGGAAGTCTGCGAGGACGGCTTCTTCGAGTGTGGCTTTGAAGGCTTCTACGAGTCTGTGTGGTAGGTTTCTGACGAATCCGACGGTGTCTGTGAGGAGGAGGGTTTGTCCGTCTGGGAGTTCGATGCTTCTGGTGGTGGTGTCTAGGGTGGCGAAGAGCATGTCTTTTGCCATGATGTCTGATCCTGAGAGGCGGTTTAGGAGGGTGGATTTTCCGGCGTTTGTGTAGCCTACGATGGCTCCGTGTGGTGTGTCTAGTTTTTCACGGTCTTTGCGTCTGGTGGCGCGTTGTGTTCTGACGGCTTCTAGTTCGCGTTTGGTGCGGTCTATTCTTTTGCGCGCTAGTCTTCTGTCGACTTCGATTTGTTGTTCACCCATTCCTCTGGCTGCGGATCCACCTCCTCCTGTGCCGCCACCGCCTTCTCGGTCAAGGTGTCCCCACATTCTTGCCATTCTTGGGAGTGCGTATTGCATTCTGGCGAGTTCGACTTGGAGTGTTGCTTCTTTGGTTTGTGCTCGCTGGGCGAAGATGTCTAGGATGACTTCTTCACGGTCGATGACGCAGATGCCTGCTAGTTCTTCCCATTCTCTTTGTTGAGATGGTGCGAGTTCGTTGTCGAATACGATGCAGTCACATTCATGGGCTTTTGAGATGGCGATTATTTCGTCTGCTTTTCCTGTTCCGCAGAGGAATTTTCTGTGTTTGGCGCGTGAGTGTGCGAGTTCTAGGTGTGCGACTCCGATTCCTAGTGTGTGGACGAGTTCTTGGAGTTCTTCTAGGAGGCTGATGTCTTCATCTGCTTCTCTTTTACTAAATGAAAGGCGGACGAGTAGTGCTCTCTCGACCATTTCTGGCTTATCTCTTACTTCAAACATGTGGGTGGGATTATTGGCCTTTATTTGAGTGGTTGAACAGATTTTTTTTGTATGTGTGGTCTGAGTGTGGTTTATGGGTTTATCATGAGTGAGCAAACTGATAGGGATAGGGATGGGGATAGGGTGGAGGTGGTGGATATTAATTTATCGCTGGTGGCTTCTGAGGATGATGGTGCGAGGCGTAAGGCTGTGGCTAGGAAGCTAAGGGTGAAGCCTGAGCGGATCCAGGCGATGCGGTTGATTAAGCATTCTATAGATGCTCGTAGGTCTGATGTACGGATTCAGTTGAGGATGGAGGTGGGTGTGGGGTGTGAGCTGCCTGAGTATGTGGCTCCGGAGCCGAGTTATGTTACGGTGAGTGAGGGTGCTCCGCGGGTTATTATTGTGGGTTGTGGTCCGGCTGGGATGTTTGCGGCGTTGCGTTGTATTGAGCTGGGTAGGAGGCCGATTATTTTGGAGCGTGGGAAGGATGCGTCTGCTAGGCGGTTTGATTTGGGTCCGATTTTGAAGCGTGGGGAGGTGATTGAGGATTCTAATTATTGTTTTGGTGAGGGTGGTGCGGGGACGTATTCTGATGGGAAGTTGTATACGCGTGCGACGAAGCGTGGGCCTGTGAGGGATGTGTATGAGACGTTGGTGGCGCATGGTGCTCCGCAGCAGATTTTGACGGATGCTCATCCTCATGTGGGTTCGAATTTGTTGCCTAATGTGGTGAAGGCGATGCGTGGGTCTATTTTGAAGGCTGGTGGGGAGGTTCATTTTGGGATGAAGGTGGTTGATTTTTTGATGAATGCTGGTGGTGATGTGATGCGTGGTGTTTTGGGTGCTGGTGGTGAGGAGTTTTTGGGTGATGCTGTGATTTTGGCGACTGGTCATTCTGCGAGGGATGTTTATGGGTTGTTGGCGCGGCGGGGGATTTTGTTAGAGCAGAAGCCTTTTGCTGTGGGGATGCGGATAGAGCATCCTCAGCCGTTGATTGATAGTGGTCAGTATTGGTATGAGCGAGGGACTGAGAGGCCGCGGATTTTACCTGCGGCGCGGTATAGGCTGGCGACTAAGATAGATGGTAGGGGGGTGCATTCTTTTTGTATGTGTCCTGGTGGGTTTATTGTTCCTGCTGCGACGGAGAATGATGAGGTGGTGGTGAATGGGATGTCTTTGGCGAGGAGGGATTCTCCGTTTGCGAATAGTGGGATGGTGGTGACGGTGGAGCCTGAGGATACGGTGGCGTTTTCTGGGGAGCATGGGGTGCTGGCGGGGATGGCGTATCAGAAGGATTTGGAGGTGAAGGCGAGTTTGGCTGGTGGTGGGGTGCAGAGGGCTCCGGCTCAGCGAGTGGGTGATTTTATAGATGGGAGGTTGTCTGCGACGTTACCTGAGACGAGTTATTTCCCTGGGTTGACGAGTGCTAGGCTGGATGAGATTTTACCGCATGCGGTGAGTTATAGGATGAAGTTGGGGTTGAGGAAGTTTGGGAATCAGATTAAGGGGTTTACTGGTGATGAGGCGAATTTGTTAGGTTTTGAGACGCGGACGAGTAGTCCGGTGAGGATACCGCGAGATGCGTCTAGTTTTCATCATCCTGAGGTTCGTAATTTGATTCCTTGTGGTGAGGGTGCTGGTTATGCTGGTGGGATTGTTTCTGCGGCCTTGGATGGGATGAAGTGTGCGGAGGCTGTTGTTTAGGGGGGATTTGATATGATGACTAAGGCTTCACTTACGACTGGTGCGTTATCTGGGCATATTAGGAGGATTGCTTTGCCGATGAGCATAGGGTTCTTTTTTAATACGATGTATAATGTGGTGGATTCTTTTTATGCGGGGAGGATTTCTACGGATGCTTTGGCTGCTATGGCGTTGTCGTTTCCGGTGTTTTTTATAATTATTGCGGTGAGTGAGGGTGTGGCTAGGGGTGCGACGGCTTTGATAGCGAATGCTATTGGTGAGGGGGATGTGGAGAGTGAGGGTGCTTATTCTGGGCAGGTTTTTTCGTTGGGTTTTTTCTGTGCTATTGGGTTGATGGTGGTGGGGGTGTTGGCGGCTGAGCCGTTGTATAGGCTGATGGGTGCGAGTGGGGATTATTTGGGTTTGGCGACGGATTATATTAGGCCTATTTTTTGGGGTTCGTTGTTTTTTATTTTGAGTAGTATGTGTAATGCTATTTTGTTGGCGAATGGTGATGGGAGGACGTTTGGTAAGGTTTTGGTGGGTGGTTTTTTCTTGAATTTGGTTTTGGATCCGTGGTTTTTGTATGGTGGGTTTGGGTTACCTGCGATGGGGATAGAGGGGATAGCGCTGGCTACGGTTTTGATTCAGGTTTTGGGTAGTGTTTATTTGATGGTTACGGTTTTACGGCGTGGGTATTTGCGGGGTTGTGTTAGGCATTTGTTTGTTCCTAGGTTGAGGGTGTATGGGGAGATTTTAAGGCAGGGGGTGCCTACGAGTTTTAATATGATGTCTATTGCTTTGGGGTTTTTTGTGATGACTTATTATTTGAATTTTTATGGTCAGGAGGCGGTGGCGGCTTTTGGTGTGGGGACGCGGATTGAGCAGATTGTTTTGTTACCTGCGATTGGTTTGGGGTCTGCGATTATTTCTATTGTGGGTCAGAATAATGGTGCTGGGGAGTTTGGTAGGGTGAATGAGTGTGTGAGGTTGTGTGCGAGGTATGGGTTGGTTTTGATAGTGATTTCTTCATTTGGGATGTTTTTGTTGGCGACTCCTTTGGTGCGGCTTTTTACTGATGATCCGGAGGTGGTGCGGGTGGGGACGTTGTATGTTAGGATAGTTTCTGTGGTTCAGTGGGCTTATGTGATGGGTTCTATTTTTATTGGTTTTCTTCAGGCTGTGAAGCGTCCTATGTATGGTTTTGTGGAGTCTGCGATGCGTAAGATTTTGTTGCCATTGGGGGTTTATTATTTGTTGGTGGTTATGTGGGAGGTGGATTTGTTGACGTTTTGGTGGGGTTCTGTGGTGGTTAATATTTGTGTTGCGATTGTGACGATTTGTTATGGTTGGCGTGTTTTGGCAAGGGTGACTGGTGGTGGGAGGGCTGGTGGGTGATTTGTCTGTGGATTGAGTTAGCTTTTGGTGGTCATTTGGGTGTGGGGATGTATATTATTTTATTATGATGAGTAGAGAACAGATGCGTCTTAGGGAGCACCGTGAGCGGTCAAAGTATTGGAAGCGATGGGGGCCTTATTTGAGTGAGCGTCAGTGGGGTACGGTGCGAGAGGATTATACGGCTCATGGGCATAGCTGGACGGCGTTTCCGCATGATCAGGCGCGGAGCCGGGTGTATAGGTGGAGTGAGGATGGGTTGAATGGTTGGTCTGATAGGCGTGGTAGGTTGTGTTTTGCGCCGGCTTTATGGAATGGGAAGGATCCTATTTTGAAGGAGCGTCTTTTTGGGTTTGGGGGGCATGAGGGGAATCATGGTGAGGATTGTAAGGAGTGTTATTATTATTTGGATTCTACTCCGACGCATTCTTATACGAAGGTGCTGTATAAGTATCCGCAGGGGAGGTATCCTTATGCTGGGTTGTTAGAGGCGAATAGTAAGTTGACTAGGTTGGATCCTGAGGTGGAGTTAGAGGATATGGGGGTGTTTGATGATGATCGTTATTTTGATGTGGTGCAGGAGGTGGCTAAGCGGTCTCCGGAGGATATGTTGTGGAAGATAACGGTGACTAACAGGGGTGAGGATGAGGCTCCGATTCATGTTTTGCCGACTGTTTGGTTACGTAATATTTGGGAGGGTGGAAATAAGAGTGAGGTGCCTGAGGTGAGGCCTAGCATTAGGTTAAAGGATGGGGCTTTGGTGGTGGAGCATGAGAGCTTGGGGGATTTTGTTTTTCATGTTGATGCTGGTGGGGAGTGTGAGATGGATGGGTGGCTTTTTACTGAGAATGAGACGAATGAGGAGGTTGTTTTTTCTAGGGAGAGTAAGGCGGATTTTACTAAGGATGCGTTTCATCGTTATGTTATTGATGGTGATGAGGGGGCGGTTAATCCTGAGTGTGTTGG
Organism: uncultured Verrucomicrobiales bacterium; assembly: GCA_937934595.1. Taxonomy (GTDB): domain Bacteria; phylum Verrucomicrobiota; class Verrucomicrobiia; order Verrucomicrobiales; family Akkermansiaceae; genus Rubritalea. The sequence continues at coordinate 10,348 of CALGZA010000026.1, forward strand.
TACTAAGGCGGCTGGTTTGTTTAGGTTGATGGTGCCTGGGGGTGCGTCTGTTTCTATACGTTGTCGATTACATAGGGATAGGGAGGATAATGGTTTGTTGGGGTTTGAGGGTTATGATGAGACGTTTGTGGAGAGGATTTCTGAGGCGGATGCGTTTTATGATGAGAAGATTCCTGGGCATTTGCCTGGTGAGGAGAAGTTGGTGTGTAGGCAGTCTTATGCTGGGTTGTTGTGGACGAAGCAGTTTTATCATTTTGTGGTTAAGGACTGGTTGCATCATAGTCCTGATGGTACGCCGTTGCCGAAGAGTAGGTTAGAGGGGCGTAATTGTGAATGGGAGCATGTGTATGCGCAGGATGTTTTTTCGATGCCTGATAAGTGGGAGTATCCTTGGTTTGCGGCTTGGGATACGGCGTTTCATATGATTTGTTTTGCGCGTATTGATCCTGATTTTGCGAAAGATCAGTTGTTGCTTTTGACGCGTGAGTGGTATATGCATGCGAGTGGTCAGCTGCCTGCGTATGAGTGGAATTTTTCTGATGTTAATCCGCCTGATCATGCATGGGCTGTGTGGAGGGTTTATAAGATGGGAGCGCCGCGCGGTGAGCGAGATAAGTTATTTTTGGAGAAGGCGTTTCAGAAGTTGCTGATTAATTTTACGTGGTGGGTGAACCGGAAGGATGTTGAGGGTAGGCATGTGTTTGGTGGTGGTTTTTTGGGGTTGGATAATATTGGTGTGTTTGATCGTTCTGAGGAGTTTCCTGATGGTTCTAGGTTACATCAGGCTGATGGGACGGCGTGGATGGCTAGTTATTGTTTGACGATGTTGGCGATGGCGATGGAGTTGGCGCCTGAGAATCCTGCGTATGGTGATATAGCGTCTAAGTTTTTTGAGCATTTTATTAGTATAACTGATGCGATTAATACGATTGGTGGTTCTGGGTTGTGGCATGAGGGGGATGGTTTTTATTATGACCAGTTGGTGGTGAGTGATAAGAAGTCTATTTATTTGAAGACGCGTTCTTTGGTGGGGTTGTTGCCTTTGTTTGCGACGATGACGCTGGAGGAGGATGTGGTGAATACGATGCCTGATTTTAGGCGGAGGTTGGATTGGTTTTTGAAGAATAGGCCTGAGTTGGGTAAGTATATTAGCTCGCGTGAGGTGGAGGGTGAGGGGCAGTTACGGTTGCTTTCTGTGGCTTCTGAGGATCAGTTGAGGAGGACGCTGGAGCGGATGTTAGATACGGATGAGTTTTTGTCTGATTTTGGGATACGTTCGTTGAGTAAGGTGCATGATGATGAGCCGTTTGTCTTTACTCAGGGAGGGGTGACGAATGAGGTGAGTTATGCTCCTGCGGAGTCTGAGACTTCGATGTTTGGGGGGAATTCTAACTGGCGAGGTCCGATTTGGTTTCCGACTAATTATTTACTTATAGAGGCGCTGGAGCGGTATTATTTTTATTATGGTGATTCTTTTCAGGTTGAGTATCCGAGGGGGTCTGGGAGGCATTGTAATTTAAAGGAGGTGGCTCATGATCTATGTGGGCGGTTGGTGAGTTTATTTACTCCTGGTGAGGATGGGCAGCGGCCGTGCCATGGTGGTGATGTTCGTTATGCGGAGAAGGCTGATTGGAGTGATTTGGTTCTGTATTATGAGTATTTTAATCCTGAGACTGGGAAGGGTCTGGGTGCATCTCATCAGACGGGTTGGACCTCGCTAGTGACTCATCTGATTCATAAGAGGGATTCTGATAGGGTTTAGGGTGGTGGTGCGAGTGGGTGTTTTGTGTTGGTTGTTTGAATCACTTGTTTGATGCGGTTGATTGACAAGTGTTAATGCTAGGTTATATCTAGTTTATTGATGGATGATCATGGACAGGTTAAGGGTGGAGATGAGACACGTGAGCGGGTTCTGCTGGCGGCACAGAAGTTGTTTGCTGAGCGTGGTTTTGAGTCTGTGTCTTTGAGGAATATAACGACGGAGGCTTTGGCTAATGTAGCGGCGGTGAATTATCATTTTGGTAGTAAGGATGGTTTAATTGATGAGGTGATAGGTCATCATATGATACCTGTGATGAAGGAGCGGATGCGGTTGTTAGATGAGGCTGAGAATAAATACCGGATAGGGTTGGTTCCGGTGGAGGTTATTTTGGATGCGTTTATGCGGCCGTTTTTGACGGTGATACAGGATGGTGGTGAGGGTAGGGATTTGTTTTGTAGGTTTATGGGTAGGTGTATGTCTGAGCGGGGAGATAGGATGCCTGATGAAGTGATGCGGAGTGCGCAGCGTGTTATGAAGCGTATTACGGTGATGTTATCTGATGTTCTTCCTGATGTGGAGTCTGAGGTTTTGGTGTGGAGGTTGCATTTTTGTTTTGGGGCGATGGCTCATACGTTGATTCATGAGGCTGGGTTGAAGGTTTTGTCTAAGGGTCAGAGTGGAGATCCTGATTTTGAGACGACGTTGCAGAGGATGATTGATTATTGTAAGGGTGGTTTGAGTGCGGGTGGTTCGGTTTTAACAGATAGATCAGGGGGGCAGGGTGAATTTTTATTTTAATTTTATGCGGTTAGTTTTGTTGTGGATGGGTGTTTTGTTAGGTTTTAGTTCATGTCATGTGGCTCATTCTCCTGAGTCTAGGATGGATGATGTTAGAGAGATGTCACCGAGTGGTTGGAGTGCTAGTAAGGAGGGTATGAGTGGGGTGGATAGGAGGTGGGTGAGGAGGTTTAATGATAGGGATTTAGAGCGTTTGGTGGTGGAGGCTGTGAGGCGGAATCCGGATATGCGTGTGGCGGCGGAGAGTGTTAGGCAGGCTGAGCAGATGGCGTATTTGGCGGGATCATCTGCAAGGTTGAAGGCTGGAGCTGGATTGGATTCTAAGCGGAGGAAGATAAATTTTGTTGGTTTTCCGTTTAGTGGGGAGCAGACGAGTAGTGATTATGGGTTAAACTTGAATGTGAATTGGGAGCCTGATGTATGGGGGCGTGTGAGTTCTGGTGTGTCTGCGTCTCTGGCTGATATGCAGGCTACGGAGATGGATAGGCGGGCAGCTGAGGCTTCTTTGGTTGGTCGAGTTTGCAAGGCTTGGTTTGTTTTGTGTGAGGCGAATGAGCAGCTTAGGATGGCTGATGAGGCAGTGGGTATAAGGCAGAAGACGGTTGATGCTGTGCGTGATAGGTTTGAGTTAGCGCTGCAGGATGGTGGTGGTGCTTCTGAGTTACGGTTGGCGGAGACTGATGTGGCTGTGAGTGTGGCTCTGAAGGCTCAGCGCCAGGGTGAGGTGGATGCGGCGAAGCGGAGTCTGGAGTTGTTGGCGGGGAGGTATCCGGCGGGGAAGATAGGTGGGAGGCTGAAGTTGCCTCCGATCTTGGTTAGGCCACCTGCTGGGTTGCCTTCTGGGTTGTTACAGCGAAGGCCTGATATTATAGCGGCGGAGCGCAGGTATGCGGGAGCTGGTGAGCGTATTGAGGAGGCGAGGCGGGCGATGTATCCGATTTTTAAGCTTACTGGGAGTGCTGGGACGGCTACTGATTCGTTGAGTAATATATTGAGCAGTAGTTTTGGTGTGTGGTCTCTGGGTTCTAATATTACGCAAAATATACTGACTGGAGGAAGGGTAAGGGGGGAGATAAATTTACGGTCATCGCGTGAGAGGCAGGAGCTGGCGCGTCTTCAGTCTGTGGTTTTGAAGGCATTTGGTGAGGTGGAGTCTGCTCTGGGAGCAGATAAGTGGTTGGCGCGTAGGATTCTGGAGATGGGTAAGGCGCTGAAGCTGGCTGATGAGGCTGCGGCTTCAGCTGAGGAGGATTATGCGTTAGGAAGTGTTAGCTTGTTGGCTGTGCTTACGGCTCAGAATAGGAAGATAGATATAGCGTCACAGGTGGCGTTGCTTAGGAGGTTACAATTGGAGAATAGGGTGAATTTGCATCTTGCATTAGGTGGGGAGTATACTGCACAGAAACATGGGAAATAATATGTCTGAGGAAAAAGAAGTGGAGGGGAAGGCTGATAATACGCTGCTGATAGTTTTGATTAGTGTAGGGTTAGTTTTGATAGGGGTATTTGGTTTTAAGTGGTTGATGGGGACTAAGCCGGAGGCGAAGAAGACTGTCCAGGAGGTGTGGACGCCGAGTGTGAGGGTGGTTTTGTTAGAAGAGAAGGATTACACGCCAGTGATACGTGCTGAGGGTGAGGTGGAGGCTGGTATTAAGACGATGTTGATTAGTGAGGTGACTGGAGCGTTGGTTTATATATCTCCGAATTTGGAGAAGGGTAATGTTTTTTCTGAGGGTGAGGTGATAGTTAAGGTTGATGCTGCTGATTATGAGACGCAGCTGACTAGTAATAAGTCTGTTTTAGCTGATGCGGAGTTAGCTCTTGCGCAGGAGCGAGCGCGTGCTGTTCAGGCGGCGCGAGATTGGAAGAAGTTGGGGCGTGGTGGTGCGGCGTCTGATTTGGTTTTGAGGAAGCCGCAGATTAAGAGTGCACTGGCTAGGATAGATGCTGCTGAGGCTGCGATAGCTAAGTCTGAGCGGGATCTGGCTAAGACTGTTATAAGAGCTCCTTATCGCTGTATGGTTGATAGGAAGTTTATTGATCAGGGGGCTTATCTTGGGAGGTTGAGCAAGATCGCGGAGGTTTCGTCTGTGGATGAGTATGAGGTTAGGCTTCCGCTGAATCTTAACGAGGTGGGTTATCTGGGAGAGAGTCGGGGGATAGGTTCTGAGGTTTTGTTAGAGTCTAGTATAGGTGGTAAGATTTATCGCTGGAAGGGGCGTGCTGTTAGGTTTGAGGGAGGTGTTGATAGTTCGACATTTTCTATGGTGATGGTGGTGCGTGTTGAGCGAAATGGTGAGAAGGGTGAGAAGGGTGATGAGAGGTTTCAGTTACCTCCTGTGGGTATGTTCTTGAGGGCTGAGGTAAGAGGGGAGAGGATGGGTAAGGTTTATAGTGTGCCTAGAGAGGCTATGCGTGAGGGTGGGACGATCTGGCAGCTGGCAGCTGGGGATGTTTTGAGGATAGTGGATGTGAGGGTGATACGTGGGGAGCGAGATGAGGTGATGATAGGAATGGCGGGTGGTTCTGAGGATCAGTTGGCTGTTGGTGACCGGGTTATTGTTAGTCCGATTGCGATTCCGCTGGGTGGGATGAAGCTGGAATTAGAGAAGGTGGAGGATTAGCTGTTAGGTTTTATAGTTTATGGTAAAAATGATTAGATGGTTTAGTGAGAACCACGTGGCGGCGAATTTTATGATGCTGTTGGTTTTGCTGGCTGGTTTTTCTACATGGTTTAAGGTGAAGAAGGAGTTTTTCCCTGAGACTTCTTTGGGGGCGGTGGTGGTGCAGGTGCCTTATCCGAATGCAACGGCTGAGGAGGTGGAGTCTGGGGTGGTTTTGAAGTTAGAAGATGCTTTGGCTGATATAGATGGGATAAAGCGTTATAGTGCAACGGCGACTGAGAATTCTGGGGCGATGACGGTGGAGGTGGATAATGGGTATGAGGTTGGTTCTGTGATGGATGAGGTGAAGAGTGCTGTGGATGGGATTACTGGATTTCCTGAGAATGCGGAGAAGCCTGTGATTAAGGAGGCGGTTATTACGTCTCAGGTGCTTTCGATAGCTATATCAGCTGATGAGGGGACGGATGAGAAGACGCTGAGGAAGATGGCTGAAGTGGTGAGGGATGGGTTATTGAATCATCGAGTGGAGGCGGCGAGTGGCTTGATGGATAGGGTGGGTCGTTTTTTTGGAAGTGAGCCGCGGATAACTAAGGTGAGTTTGATGAATGTGAGGCCTTATGAGATGAGTATAGAGATTTCTCAGGATAAGTTGGAGGAGTATCAGCTGACGTTGAGTGAGGTGGCTGATGCGATAAGGATGGCTTCGCTGGATTTGCCGAGTGGTTCTATCCGGGAGAAGACGGGTGAGGTGGTGATCCGGACTGATGGTAAGATAGTTGATGCGGTTGATTTTGAGGATGTGGTGATTATAACGAGAGCGAATGGTTCTTTGGTTAGGTTAGGGGAGTTAGCGGTTGTGAGTGATGGGTTTAAGGATGTGGATTTGAAGACGCGTTTTGATGGTAGGGAGGCGGTGATGGTGAATGTGTATCGGACAGGTGAGCAGGATACGACAGCGGTGGCGAATGCGGTGAAGGATTATTTGGAGCGTGTAGCGCCGGGGCAGTTTCCTGATGGTGTGAGGCTTGAGATCTGGAGTGATACGAGTAAGGTTCTGGAGGCTAGGATGGATTTGTTAGGTCGTAATGGTACGTTAGGTTTGCTGTTGGTTTTTGTAGTTTTGGCGTTATTTTTGAGGCCTTCTATGGCGTTGTTGGTTGCGATAGGTATACCTGTATCATTTGCTGGGGGGGTGTGGATGATGCCTTATTTGGGGATTTCGATCAATATGATTTCGTTGTTTGCTTTTATATTGGTTTTGGGGATTGTTGTGGATGATGCAATAGTGGTTGGTGAGAATATTTATACGCGTATACGTGGTGGTGAGGATCCGAAGATAGCTTCATGGAAGGGGACGCATGAGGTGGGGGTGGTGGTGATTTTTGGTATTTTGACGACGATGGCGGCTTTTACTCCGATGCTTGGTCTTAGTGGTGTGAGTGGTAAGATCTGGCCTAATATTCCTTTGGTGGTGATTCCAGTTTTGTTGTTTTCTTTGATACAGTCGAAGTTGGTTTTACCGGCGCATGCGGCGTTTCTTAAGCCCAGGGATGAGGGTAGGAAGGTTGATTTTGTATCGGGTTTTCAGCGTAAGATAGCGGATGGGATGGAGTGGTTTATTGAGCGCTGTTATGAGCCGGTGCTGGGGTGGTGTTTGCGCTGGCGATATGCTGTTTGGGCTTTGTTTGTCTCGATGTTGTTGTTGATTATGGGTTTGGTGGGTAGTGAGCGGGTTCCGTTTGTGTTTATGCCTAAGGTGGAGGGTGATATAGTTTCTGCGAAGTTGGTGATGCCTGTGGGTGTTGAGTTTGGTTTGACTGATAGTGCGGTGACTCGGATGAGTGCTGCGGCTGAGCGTGTGAATGAGAAATTTATGGATAAGGCTGGGAATCCTATAATTAAGCATTTTTTGGCTAGTTCTGGGACTCAGCCTTTTCAGGTTGGATTTACACCTGCGGGTAATTCTGTGAGTAGTCATCTGGGTGAGGTGACTTTGGAGCTGTGTCCTGCTGCTGATAGGGATTATTCGTCAGCTGAAGTTATCATTGAGTGGCGGAAGGAGATAGGGATTATTCCTGGTGTGGTTGAGCTTTCGTTTAGGGAGGAGACAAGTTCTGGTGGGAATGCTATTGATATTGAGATTTCTGGCGATGATTTAGGGGAGCTGGAGAGGGCTGCTGCGTATTTGACTGATGAGTTAGGTAATATGGAGGGGGTAATAGACATTTCTACGGATAGGCGTCTTGGCAAGTATGAGATAGTTTATGATCAGGATAGTTTGACTCAGTTAGGGCGATCTAGGAACTATAGTTTGAGGGGGATTTCTAGTCAGCTTAGGTCTGTGTTTGCAGGGATAGAGGTGCAGCGTATTCAGAGGGGGAGGGATGAGGTGAAGGTGCTGGTTAGGTATCCTAGTGAGGATAGGAAATCAATAGAGACGCTTGAGGATATGAAGCTTAAGTCGCCGCCGAATGCGATGGGTGTGCGAGATGAAATAGCGATTTCAAAGATTGTGGTGGGGAGGCCTAGCCGGGGGGTCTCATCGATAAAGCGGGTGAATGGGAGGCGAGCTATAAAGATAGCTGCTGATGTTAACCGTGAGGTGGCTAATGCGAAGAAGGTGGCTGATGCTTTTACTGCTGATCATCTTGAGAAGCTTAGCTCGATGTATGAGGGTATATCTTGGGATTATCAGGGTGAGCAGAGAGACCAGAATTTGTCGATTAAGGAGATGTCTGTGAAGTTTATTTTTGCGCTGTTGTTGATTTATATATTGATGGCGATTCCTTTGAGGTCTTATTTTCAGCCATTTATTGTGATGAGTGTGATTCCTTTTGGCATGGTGGGGGCAGTTTTGGGTCATATATTTACGGGGTTAGAATTAAGCATCATGTCGCTCTGTGGTTTGGTGGCACTTGCTGGAGTGGTAGTGAATGATTCGTTGGTGCTGGTGGATTATGTGAATCGTCAGCGTGGTAAGGGGATGAGTGCGATAGAGGCGGCGAAGTCTGCTGGTACTCGACGTTTTAGGGCTATTATATTGACCTCGTTGACTACGTTTGCCGGTTTGATGCCAATGCTTTGGGAGACTGATATGCAGGCTAGGTTTTTGATACCTATGGCTGTTTCGTTAGGGTATGGGATACTTTTTGCAACTGGGATTACGTTGATATTGGTTCCGAGTGTTTATTTGATTTTGGATGATGTTAGGCGTTTGTTTGCTCGTTTGTTTGGTAGGGTATGAGTGCTTTCATGATAAGTGATCTTTACACTTAACAGACTGGGGTTTTTACTGTAGAAAATAGTTATGTCTATAGACCCTCTACTTACATTACTTAGCCAGAAGGCGCGTTACACGCATGAGGAATTAGCTGATCTTCTTTCTCTAACAGAGTCAGAGGTGGTGAGTCGTGTTGCTGAGTATGAAGCGAATGGGACTATAATTGGTTATCAGACGGTGATAGATCCTGATTTATCTGGAAATACGGATGTGTCTGCATTTATTGAAGTTAAGTTGACGCCTGAGCGTGATGGTGGATTTGATAGGATGGCGATGCGGATAGCGAAGTTTGATCAGGTGGAGTCCTGTTATTTGATCAGTGGTGGATATGATTTGAATGTGGTTGTTGTGGGACGTGATTTACGCGAGGTGGCGAGTTTTGTTTCAGAGAAGTTGAGTACGATTCAGGGGGTAGTTTCTACGGCGACGCATTTTAAGTTGAAGACTTATAAGCAGAACGGTTTTCTTTATGAGGTGGAGCGTCAGGAGGGCAGGTTGACTGTATCTCCTTAGTGAATGATGGATTATTCTGATAAAATATCTAAGCAGCTTGCGACGGTTTCTCGTTCTGGGATACGCGATTTTTTTGAGCTTGTGCAGGGACGGGAAGATGTGATTTCACTGGGTGTGGGTGAACCTGATTTTGCGACTCCGTGGCATATACGAGAAGCGGCGATTTATTCTTTGGAGAATGGACAGACGAGTTATACATCTAATTTGGGTTTATTGAAGCTGAGGAGGAGGATTTCTGATTATGTTAGGGGATTTTTTCGGGTGAGTTATTCTTATGAGGATGAGGTTCTGGTTACTGTGGGTGTGAGTGAGGCGATTGATTTGGCGTTGAGGGCGTTGTTGAATCCGGGTGATGAGGTGATTTATCATGAGCCTTGTTATGTATCTTATAGTCCGAGTATAGCGATGGCTTATGGGGTGGCGGTTCCAGTTGCGACGCGTAAGGAGGATGGGTTTTCGCTAAAGGCTGAGGATTTGGAGGCTGTGATTACAGAGAGGAGTAGGGTATTGATGTTGAATTTTCCAACTAATCCAACTGGTGCGGTGGCTGATGTGGGGGACTTGGAGGAGATAGCGGCGTTGTGCATTAAGCATGATCTTGTGGTTTTAACTGATGAGATATATAGTGAGCTTATTTATGATGCGGTGGAGCATACTAGTATAGCTTCACTGGATGGGATGAAGGAGCGGTGTGTTTTGCTGCATGGTTTTTCTAAGGCTTTTGCGATGACGGGATTCCGTTTGGGGTATGCTTGTGCGCCTGGGCCGATCATCGATGCGATGATGAAGATTCATCAGTATTCGATGTTGTGTGCGCCTGTGACGAGTCAGGTGGCGGCGATAGAGGCTCTGGAGCATGGAGCTGCGTCTATAGTGCGGATGAAGGAGGCTTACCACCAGCGGAGAGATTATATGGTGCGGAGGCTGCAGCAGATGGGTGTGGAGTGTCATGTGCCGGGTGGAGCGTTTTATGTTTTTCCTGATATAAGGAAGTTTGGTCTTAGTAGTAAGGAATTTGCGATGCGTTTGCTGGAAGAGACCTCTGTGGCTGCGGTTCCTGGTGATGCGTTTGGTGAGAGTGGTGAGGGTTTTTTACGTTGTTGTTATGCGACGAGCATGGAGGAGATAGTGGAGGCTATGGATAGGCTTGAGGCTTTTGTAAGAAAATTTTAAAATACTTTTATAGGATAAAACAGATGACTTTAGCAGAGATACGAAGAGATAAGACATATGCGCATGTTGTTCCTTTTGGCGCCTTTATGGTGTTGAATTTTTTGTTGATGATTATCGATGAGAGTGGGATGAAGTGGGATCATCCTGATGCTTCTTGGTGGCAGATGACTGAGCATTGGTTTTATCCATTGCAGACGTTGATCTGTGGAGTGACGTTAATTTTCTTTTGGAGGCATTATGATATTAAGTGGGATAAGCGTGTGGTTTTAGGTGGTGTGATGGGTGCAGTGGGTATAGGTTTTTGGTTGCTGCCAACGCATCTTTATTCTGTGTTAGGCTATACTGAGGAGAATGTAGGTTGGTTGAAGTATCTTGGTCTAGATCCGAGGCTGGATGGTTTTAATACGAACGATATGTCAAATCCAGCTGCGATATGGCTTACAACTATTTTCCGTTTTTTGCGTGCGGCTGTGATTGTTGCTTTTGTGGAGGAGATATTCTGGAGGGGTTTCTTGATGCGCTTTTTGTTGAAGCCGGATGGCAAGTATTGGAATGTTCCGTTTGGTCAGTTTAGCTGGTTAAGTTATGGTGTGGTGACTGGTGCCTTTGTTCTGGTTCATCAGCCGGTGGATTATGCAGGGGCTGTAGTTTATGGGACGCTTACTTATATTGTAGCGGTGAAAACGAAGAGTTTAGCTGCGTGTATTGTGATGCATGCTGTGGCGAACTTGCTCATGGGTTTGTATGCTTTGGGCTATGCTAAGTATGGGTTGTGGTAAGAGGGATTTAGAATGGTGAATGGTGAGTGCGTCCAAATTTCTGATTTAATTCGTAGTTTGGTCTTGTGTGAAAGTTGAAGCTTTACCTGAAAGACGGTTAAAATCAGACAGCGACTTGAGGATTTGAGTTGTTGTCTGATAGATTGTTTTTAGTTAAAATTGTTCGTCTTTAAAATTATTAGACAGACTATATTCATATCCCTATGAAAAGAGAAGCGGTTTCCTGACCATTGGTGTGGGCAGGAGATCGCTTCTTATTCTACTGTGAGATGAACATTGGGTGGAGTTTTTTTTGTATATTTTTTATTCCTTTATCATATTGGGGTCCCGTTTTAGCTCATACTCTATGATTTTGTTTAGGTTTGTTTTGGCAAGTTGCTGAGAGTGAAATGATGAACTCGAGTCCCGTGGGCATCAGTTTGTGAGATATGCTGATGACTTTGTGATCCTTTGTAATAGCTTAAGGGCTGGGAGACGGTTCTTAGAAGGCATCACTCACTTCCTACGAACTAGGCTCAAACTAATGGTCAATACCGGAAAAGTATGGTGGTGGCATTGAAGGATGCTAGCTTCCTTGGTTTTAAGATTCATCGTCGCAAGATCCGCTGGACGGAGAAGGCGCATAAGAAATCTAAAGCAGAAGTGAAGAGGATCACCAAACGGACGCGTGGAGTCTCCACGGCAGTTGTTTACAGTGACCTCTGAAACTACCTTCGAGGAGCGTTGAACTACTACTTGATGGGAGTGACCTTTGGGGAAGTGCGTGAGCTAGATCAATGGATACGTCGACGACTGAGGTTGTATTACTGGAAACAATGGGGATGACCACGAGCGAGGCGATTGAATTTAATCAGGCTTGGCGCACCGAGGGATAAAGTCCATATGGCGAGTAGAAGCCGAAAAGGGCAATGGCGAATCTGCAATGTAGAAATAGTGCGTAATGCACTCAATAACGCATGGTTAGAAAGCCAGGGACTCCATAGTCTGGAACAGCAATGGGTGAATGCTCGCTATCCTAAGAAAGCACTAGAACAGCCTACAGGAAAGTAAGTCTGACACATTGAAACCGCCGTGCTACACTGCCAACCTCAACCACGCAGTCACTTCGCAGAGCCCCCTTAATTGTACAATTTGTCTGTCTCATAATTGTACAATTTGTCTGTCTCATAATTGTACGGTAGATATCACTTGTTTAGGGGAAATTAAATTTAAAGATTAACGAAAGAGGATGATTTGTCTGTCTCATAATTGCAATGAAAGATTAACGAAAGAGGATGATTTGTCTGTCTCATAATTGCAATGTAGAAATAGTGCGTAATGCACTCAATAACGCATGGTTAGAAAGCCAGGGACTCCATAGTCTGGAACAGCAATGGGTGAATGCTCGCTATCCTAAG
>CALGZA010000027.1 GCA_937934595.1 uncultured Verrucomicrobiales bacterium
AGTTTCTTAATTAACTCATCTAGAGCCAAGGCCATATCACCAGCTGTAACATACCGCTGACCCGGATCCGGATGAATCGCCTTACTTAATATCTTATCAAACCTCCTGTCAGAACCAGAAACCTGAGAAGCTGGAACAACAGGATCATCAGGTAACTTACCAGTTAACATCTCATAAAGCATCACGCCCATCGAAAATATATCAGAACGCTGATCCACGGCAAAAGGATCTGACAGAACCTCAGGTGCTGTATAACCTGGTGTCCCAAACACCACGCCGTCTATCTGCTTTTCACCCAAGGGACGCGCTAATCCAAAATCCACTATCTTGGGACGCGCATCATCATCTATAAGCACATTGGCCGGCTTGATATCTCTGTGCAGCATGCCCGCCGCATGCGCATGATCCAGACCATGGCACATATCAGAAATTAATCTTGCAGCCTCAGCTTGATCCACAGACTGACCGTGAGCTGCATCAAATAATGACCTACCAGGAATGTATTCCATTATGATATAAAGCATACCCTCTATATCTCCAAAATCATAAATCCCTACCAAATTAGAATGATTCAAAACGGCCATCGCCTTAGCCTCAGTCTCAAAAGAAACCCTATAGTCTTTATCTTCACCAAATTCCTTAGGCAGAATTTTAATAGCTACAGGCCTATCAAGAGACATCTGTGTAGCAAGATACACAGCTCCCATACCCCCTTGGGCTATGAAACTTTCTATACGGTGGCTGGGAAACTTCTCTTGAAGCTGCTCCACACTAGGCGCTGTAAATGTTGACATCTTGGTATGTGGTAAAAGCCTATTAAATAATTAATATCTGACAAGCTAATCTATGAATTTATATCCTCTTTTATCACAAAAAATGACAAAAAAAGTGCCAGGAAACTGCGGCAATACTGGACAAACTACCGTTGCTCCGATTAAGGCCTGGCGGGTTTCATCTGCCAATAATCCACAGCTCCTGACACCAGAGGCTTTAATCCCCGTCACCACAATTAGCAACCTAATTTTTTAAAAAAATTTAATCCCTAGGTGTATCTCCCTGACGCTCTAAGAACTCATGTGCTATCGCCATATAAGCTCGTGAACCAGACCCTCCAGAGTCATGCTCAAAAATAGTCTTCCCAAACGACGGCGCCTCCCCTATCCGGATAGCCCTCGGCACCACTCGCTCATACACCTGCCTAGGAAAATGCTTAGTCACCTCATCAACAACCTGCTTAGACAAATTAGTCCGCCCATCATACATTGTCATTATTATACCCCCTAAAGTCAACTCAGGCGCCGCACCACTCTCCTTTATCTGAGATACTATGTGAATAATCTTCGCCAACCCCTCTAACCCAAAATACTCACACTGCAACGGTATTAAAACCTCATCAGACGCGGCCAAAGATGACGTCATCAAAACCCCCAAACTAGGTGGGGTATCCAGCAAACAATAATCATAATCCTCACTCTCTCTCACTCCCGCCAGCATATCCCGTAAAAAAGTAAGGTGGTCATCCCGCCTCGCCAGCTCTATCTCTACTCCAGACAAATCCATCCCAGATGGAACAATATACAAATTCTCACGCTCAGCGGATATCACCTTATCCAGAATCTCCGCCTCACCTATCAAAGGAAAATAAATGCTACTATCAGCGTCTATACCCAAACCAGAAGTAGCATTAGCTTGAGGATCTAAATCCAATAACAATACCCTCTTCCCCAACTTAGCCAAACCGGCAGCCAGTGAAATAGTAGTTGTAGTCTTACCAACCCCCCCTTTCTGATTTGCAATAGCGATTACTTTCATGTCCTAAACACCTTTAGCCGTTATTTAATGAAAAACACGCACTAAATTCAGCAAAACTCTCCCACATTCAAAAAAAATCTAACACAGCTTATACCATTTGAACTCTTAGAATGGATTGATAGCATAACAAGATAGCAAGAGTAGCAAGAGTAGCAAGGCAAGAGGAAAGTGAATAGTGGACTAGGCAACTGACGAATAACGAAGCTAATCTTGATAGATTGTTTTGCTCTTCAAAAAATCAGCACTGCTGCTGTTCCCAAATGTATTAAAACTACTATCAACCCAGAATAACTGTGAAAATGGTATTAAGCCTCAATCAGCCACTCACCCCTGCTAAACATAGAAACCAACACACTCAAATAAAAAGGGAGGCCTGTTCTGGCCTCCCACACCTCATAAATGAAGCCCTAGAAAGCATACTGCAGCCCCAAATTCCCTGACCAGCCCATCCCTAATTGAACTCCATCCAGATCCTGCCAAAATGACTTACCCACCTCCAGTGCCACCCGTAACCCATAATCAGACACGTAATTAACACCAAAATAACCATCAACACGTGCCCCACCAGAATTAGACGGATCAGCAGGCAATGACATCATCCCATTCACGCTAAACAGACCATTAGACTGAAATCCCTCATACCCACTCCAGAACTTAGCATTCAACCGCCCACTAAACGAAAACGATGAACCCACATTCCTAGCCCCCCAGACCGTCAAATTCACTGCATCTCCCAGCCTATAACCATCATCATTCTCTCCCGTCCTCAAAGTAGCCTTCAACTGACCACCCCATGACCAATGCTCGTTCACAAAATGATTAAAAGTCACGCCAGGAATAAAATCAAAAGTCCCTGAACCCAACTGCATAGGAAAAGGCTGGTCTCTACCCACCGCCGCAGGCATCCCAGAAATCACCTTCTTACCAGTCTCACCTGTAGGCAAAGATACAGCCAAGCTCACATGCGCATTCGCATCATCTGAACGGAAAAACTGATACAGCCCTCCCACAGAAGTATCGCCCATCCCTTCACTACGCATCCTCATAGACTCAACACCAGCCATATTATTCATCGTCATCTTATTCTTTTTATAAGAGGTCATCAGCAGCATCGTCAGTCGGTCTGTTGGCGCATACATCAAGCCCAACATATCCATATCCATAGTCATTTCTCTCGGGCTCACCATATAACCAGTCTCTGCCATATTCCCGTCCACCTCATCGCTCCCACGATAAATCTGATCCATCAACATCGTCATATGACGATAAGATAACATCCACTCGCCTGCCAAATGTGTATGATCGCCCATAACCCCAATAGGAGCATGCGCATCAGCCCGCGTAACCGCTTCAGAAACTGAGTCTCCACCCAATAAAAATGAACTCCCCGCCAATGACAATGACGTAACGATTGATAGTTTACTATAAGTTTTCATGTGTAATTTAAATATTTTATTTTTGTAATTCAATACATAATCAGCCCATAACAAATACAGACCAAGACTCAAAAATGGCCCACCAAAAAACAAGCCATGACTCTAAATTAAAGCCCCTCAAACAATGAGAGCACGATCAAAAAGATCAAAATCAATTAAACAACAAAACGAGGCGGTGGCCCCAGTAAAGCACCAGAAAACTCCGTGGGAGACAGCTCCCTAACAAAATCATAACCAACCCGCCCATACACACCTAAACACAACGCTACCCTACTATAAACCGAATAAACCAAAGGCATCTTAACTCCCTGATTACAATCAGCACCAGACTTCTGCTCCTCATCACTCACTCGCTGCTCAGCCAGAGCCTTACACTTCTCACAAGGATGATCACCATCAAAAGTAGAAGAAAGCGCCTGCTCTATTCCCTGCTCAGGAATACGATCATGAAGCATACTCGCCCACGCATAACACTGGAATAAAGCCATATGCACATTCAAAACCCCCACAGCAGTCAACACGCACAAAAACTTGGCGAGCATACCCACAACAGGACACCTCAAATCATGACTTCTTATATCCATAAATATCTTATGAACCATGCACTTAGAGCCCCATAGACACTTTGTAAAGCCACATCTCGTATATCAAATTAAAAATCACCAAAAACACTACCCCAGTAATACATAAACCACCCATTGCAAAAAGCATCGTGATTTGTAATTGATGCCCCCCATTGAAATAGATACAGTCCAATAAGTGACAATTAACAAATCTAACTAATTAAACATCTATGAAAAAAAAATACCTATTCATGCTACCAGCCATATCGCTCGTAGCCAGCACATCATCATTAGCTCAAGCTGTAGCTGATGTCCCAGCAGTAGCTCATATAAACCAAAAAGCTGAATTCGTCGAAGCTAAACCTACAGACAAGCTACTTAAAGACATTGCTGATCTCATTTCAGACAAAGCAAAAGCCTCAGGACAAGACGTAGACGGCAATAAAATCCTAAATACCCTAGGACTTGACCTCATCAAATCCTACGCCATGAGCTCAGAAAAAGACGGCTCAGAATGGAAAAACCTCATCTTCCTCCACAACGGAGGATCAGAAAAAGGCATCTTCTCAGTTCTCGGTAAAAATAACGCTGAGTTTTCCGCACCTAACATGTGCCCCGGCACATCTGACCTCGTCATACAACTTGACCTAGACCTCAGAAAAGCAGAAGACCTCATGCGTAAAATCATGCAGGTCGCCAATGCTCCAAAAGACGATATTGACGAATTCGATAACAACATGAAAAACAAGGTCCCTGTCATCGACATGACGACCTCAGCACTCATGAGCAAACTGAACTTCCGCCTCAACCTAGCCATCGATCTAGACGACAAAGAAAAAATGATGCTCCCACTTGTAGGAGCAATTGAAAAACCTCGTATCGTCATCCGCATTGATAACATCGCCTGGATTTGGGACAAAGTAGGACCTACCCTAATAAAAAATACAGGATTACCATTTCAGAAAAAAGAAGTTGATGGCATCATAACATTCAGCCTCCCTGAAGAAATGGCTGCAGCACTTCAAGGCTACACTCCAGTCATCAAAATAGATAAGAAATCCAACCACATCTGGATCGCTTCATCGCCAGCATTCCTAAAAAGAAGCACACAACCTAACGAGTCACTTGCCAACAGCCTAGCATTCAAAGGCACAGTCAAAGGCCTCAAAACAAAAGGAAACTCCATGACATACATGTCTAAAGACTTAGCTGATATAATCATCAGACTCAGTGACAAAGCTAAAGCAGACGGCATGCTAGATATGCTAGGTGAAAACAAAAATGATATTACCACAGCTCTAAACAACCTTAAAAAAATCAATCAAGGAGCTATCTCCATCTTATCAAAAACTAAAGACGGAATACTAATTTCCGGACGTAGCACAGAGGACTTAAAAACAGCCATCGATAAAGTCAAAGAACAAATGAAAAAATTATAACAACCTGTATCTTCAACCAAAAAGCCATTCTGCATCCACGCAGAATGGCTTTTTTAATGCGCTATTAAACATAG
>CALGZA010000028.1 GCA_937934595.1 uncultured Verrucomicrobiales bacterium
CTCTTCCACTTGAATCAATCCCTCAAGCTCAGTTCATCGTTAACCTAATAACACAGTAAATCGTTTCGAATGATTCACTAAAACTGACTCCGTATTGTCCAAGCCATATGTTGTAAAAAGATCGTTTACGAGGAATTCAACCAACTAACTTGCAACGTGTGCTAACCAGCTTTTTGTTTCTCTCGTCCTCCCTTTGGCAGGTGAGGCGGGGCGCAATCTACAAAAAAACTCGAAATTGTCAACACCTCTCTGCTCTTTTTTTTGTTTATTTTTAATCAAAAAAATAAACAACTAAATTACAACAAGTTATAACACCATCGTAAGCATTACCCATAACTCACAAATTCACCTTCGCATCCATTCGCTGAACCAAAATAACAATTCACCACGCCCTCCCTCATGAATACCCAAATAACCTATCACCTCTGCAATCGCACAAACTAATATCTCATTGAGCTTTATTTTCTTAATAGCCCATAATAAAACCAAAACATTTAACTACTTCAACTCAATCGCTTACCAAAATGATGACCTCAATAGCCAGTTTCTTATTACTATCAATTCTAATGGCTCAACACGCCAACTCGCATATATTCAAAGTAGATTATTCTTTACCCAAAAATACAGTCTACACGCCCCGAGTATATATTGCCATAACCCAATCACAGTCTTCACCAAGACAGCAAATGGGAAACTGGACAAAGCTTCCCACTCTCCTGGCCAAAGACGATATCAGGCATTCAGGAAAAGTCATTATCAATGAAACATCAGCCTCAACAACTCCTCTCAGCCAGCTAAACGGTAAATACAGAGCTCAAGCCATCGTTAGAATCCAACCCGATTGGTTCCAGCCCGGCCAAGGCATCGGCGACCTCTACAGTGAAGTAAAAGAGATCGAGTTCAAAAAAAACGATAAACAAACATTCACATTCACTGCCAACAATGCAGTAGAAAAACCTCAGTTCCGCCATAAAGGCCCCATCCAAGACCACTTCCTCAAAAGCAACCTATTAAGCAAATTTCACAAAAGAAATTACCTACTCCGATACTCTGTAATCCTCCCTGAATCATGGGATAAAACAAAAAAATACCCAGTCATTTACTACATCACAGGATTCACAGGCGTGCATCACACCTCAACAGCTCGCATCAAAAAACTATTCGGAGATAAAGGCAAACAACTCATCATCGTCATACCTGACGCTAACTGCCGCTGGGGTCACTCCGTATTCGCAAACTCAACCACCACAGGACCTTGGGCCGACGCATTAATTAAAGAAATCATCCCACATATCGACAAAACATACGGAGGAGCCGGCCCAGAACATCGATACATCACAGGCCTATCATCAGGCGGCTGGGCCTCAGCTTGGGCAATAATTAACAACCCAGACGCATTCTCCCAGTCATGGCCAGTAGCACCGGACCCTGTCGACTTCCGCATGTTCCAAGAAATCAACCTGGTAGACAACAAACCAGACAACCTATACCTAACCACAGAAAAAGAAAAGCACCTAGAAAGACTCATCAGCATACCTTCTATCAAAATACCATTCTCTAACATGGCAAAATACGAAAACGTCATAGGACCAGGCGGCCAACTACAATCATTCGCCGCAGTATTCTCACCCGCACTCACTCCAGATGGATCATACCAACAATATTACAACCATAAAACAGGTGAAATAAACATGGCCGTCACCAAACAATGGAAACCCTTCTGTATCTCGCGTAAACTAGAAGCAGAATGGAACACCATAGGCACAAAACTAAAAGGTAAATTGCACTTCGCTATCCAACAAAAAGACCTATTCCACCTAGACCACTCAATGCGCCTCCTTGAAAGCAAATGCAAACAACTAGGCAGTAATGCCATATTCACCTACTTCCACAAAACAGGTCACTACTACCCAGAAAAACACGCTCACAAACTCATTAACTCAGCACTCAAAAAATGGACCAACAGCCAACACTCAAAAAAAACTAAAGAACCCTACTATCCAAATTAAAAATCTGACCAGAAGTACGAACCATATCAAAATGAAGACACCTCAGAAACTTAGCAACACTCTCCACAGTATTAAATTCACCCAAAACATGCTTCCCCCTCACAACTTCACGAACCTCACCTGAAAGCCACTCAGTCATCGGAGTCTCCATAAAACCTGGAACAATCGTATTCACCCTAACCCCCCTCCCACCAAGCTCACGCGCCATAGAAAACGCCATCCCACACAACCCAGCCTTAGCCGCAGCATAATTCGCCTGCCCCACCGGTGGATGAAACGCAGAATAACTAGATATAAAAACAATATGGCCACGCCTCCGCCTCACCATAATCTTCGCTGCCGCCTTAGCCACCAAAAAAGCCCCCTTTAAATTCACATCCAAAACATCATCCCACGCCCCCTCCGTCATACCAGACAACACCCCATCACCCGTAACCCCTGCACCACAAACCACCAAATCCAAACCTACCAAATCAGCAAAATAACCCTCAACACACCCCTCATCAAGAACATCCAACTCAGACCTACCAGGCAGCCTAACATCCAGACCTGAACCCTCTAAACCAGCACCCAAAGCCTGAGCCAAAGCACCCTGCCCTCCCGTTATCACTACCTGTCCATCATCATCCATTTATTAACTAAATAAAACGTTCCTCTGTTTACGTCTAGCGCAAACTAAGCTATACATCACACAGAATGACAGCCGAAGCAAAATCAGCACTCTCATATTGTACAGACCTCTTCGCCTACCAGCGCAGATCATCACGCGAAGTTATCGTCGGAAACGTCGGCATCGGCGGCAATAACCCCATCCGTATCCAGTCAATGATAACCTCAGACACACGAGATACCGATGCCTGCGTCGCAGAAATACTACAACTAGCCAAAGCAGGATGCGAAATCATCCGCGTCACTGCCCAAACCAAAAAATACGCAGAAAACCTAGAAAACATACGCGAAGGAATCCGCAACGCAGGATGCGAAGTCCCACTCGTAGCAGACATACACTTCAAACCCGACGCAGCACTCGAAGCAGCCAAATGGGTAGAAAAAATTCGCGTTAACCCAGGCAACTACGCTGATAAGAAAAAATTCGAAACCCGAGAATACACAGACCAGCAATACAAAGAAGAATTACAACGAATCAACGAAAAATTCACACCACTCGTCAAGCTCTGCAAACAACTCGGCAGAGCAATGCGCATAGGCACCAACCACGGATCACTATCAGATCGTATCATGAACCGCTTCGGAGACACACCCCGAGGCATGGTGGAATCAGCTCTAGAATTCGCCCACATCGCACGTGAAAACAACTACCACAACTTCCTCTTCTCAATGAAAGCCAGTAACCCCAAGGTCATGATCGAAGCATACCGCCTCCTAGTCGCTCGGCTCATCGAACTCGGAGAAGACTGGAACTACCCCATCCACCTCGGAGTCACAGAAGCTGGTGACGGAGAAGACGGCCGCATCAAATCAGCCATCGGCATCGGATCCCTTCTCTCAGACGGCATCGGAGACACCATAAGAGTCTCACTTACAGAAGACGCCATACACGAGATCCCAGTTGCCAAAGCCATCGTCAACAACCTAGAAACCAGCAACTGCACCAACCAAACCTGGAACAAAAACACCCTCCAGCGCGGCACCCTCAGCTACAACCCATTCTCATACAACAGACGCAAATCACAACCAATAGAAATCAACAACCATAAACTAGGCGGCGCCAACACAGTCCGCGTCTTCACATCACAAGAAAAATGGAACGCACTCGCCCACAAAATAAATAAATTGGGCGACTTCAAACCAGAAATAATCTCCGAAACATCAGGCCTCACAGAAATAAACCCACTCGACCAAGAAGCCATAAACAAAATAAACGCCATCCACACACCCACACTAGTCACCATCCCAGACCACACACCCATGGCAGTCATCCACGCATACAGACTACTCGCAAACAAACTAGACGCACACCACCCCATCCTACTCAAAGACACATTCACACCATCCACCAGCACACAAAATAACTTCCTAGAAACTCTCATCACAGCAGCCAGAAACATCGGAACACTCCTCTGCGATGGCATCGGAGACGCCATCCTAATTCAAGGAGAACAAGCTCCAGGACAAAGCCTCAGACTCGCCTACAACATCCTCCAATCCGCAGGCACCAGAATCTTCAAAACAGACTACGTAGCCTGCCCATCCTGCGGACGAACACTATTCAACCTCCAAGAAACAACCCAAAAAATCCGTGCCGCCACAGGACACCTCAAAGGAGTTCGCATCGCCATCATGGGATGCATCGTCAACGGACCAGGAGAAATGGCAGACGCAGACTTCGGCTACGTCGGAGGAGCACCTAACAAAATCAACCTCTACATCAACAAAACACCCGTCAAATTCAACATACCAGAAACAGAAGCAGTCGAACAACTCATCCAACTCATCAAAGAAAACGACAAATGGATAGACCCCCCAAAAGAACTCACAGAAGTATAAATAAAAGCACCACCCCATGGACACATTCACCGCCAACATCCTAATAGACCTCCTCATCATCTGCATAGTCAGCACAGCTATCGCACTCCCACTCTACCAGCACATCAGAAAAACGCACCCACACCTAGCCTGGAACCAACAAGGCAACATAAACACCTCATCACTCACCAAAGCAGACCTCACAGGAATACTCGCCACCTGCCTCATCTTCCTCATCATAATCATCCTAAACAGATACGGATCAAAACCAGAAACAACAAACACACCAGAACCATCCAGCCTCAACATACTCATCTCCGGCATCCTCAGCCAAGCACTCCCCCTAGGAATAGCATTCGCATGCATGAACCACAGAATGAATGTCATAGACACCCTAAACCTCAGAAAACCCAAGCTCGACAAAATCATCATCACCAGCATCGCCAGCCTAGGTGCCATCTACCTCACCATAGCCCTCATCTCCCCCATCATCACCCCCATCCTCGAAAACAACCTCGGCAAACAAGAACTGCAAACACCAGTTCAAATGATAATAGACGCTAAACAAAACAACCCATCACTACTCATCACCCTCGCATTCCTAGCCGTCATCGTAGCACCACTCTGCGAAGAATTCGTCTTCAGAGGATACATCTACGCCACACTAAAACGCTTCTCCTGCCGCTTCTTCGCAACCACTATATCAGCACTATTCTTCGCCCTCGTTCACATGAACCTATGGTCCATGGCACCTCTATTCATCATCGGAATCACCCTCGCCATCATCTACGAAACATCAAACTCACTCTGGGCTCCCATCCTCACACACGCCCTATTTAACGGAGCCACAGTCTCCATACTCATCTTTTCAAATGGCCCATCAAATCTCTAACAGCAATGAAGATGAACTCATTCACCTCCTCACCAAAAACATAAAAACCGCACCCGAGATCCTAACCGGAATCGGAGATGACTGCGCCGTCATCAAAAAAAACAACAGCCACCACACACTCCTAAAAACAGACACCGTCGTCGAATCCATCCACTTCAATACAGACGAAGCCCCTCACAGAGTCGGCTGGAAAGCAGCCGCACGAGTCATCAGCGACTTCGCAGCAATGGGAGGTCAACCAGAAGCCCTAATGATAACCATCATACTCCCCCCAGACACTCACACCACATGGGTAACAGAACTATACAAAGGAATCATAACCGCCTCCAAAACATTCAAATGCTCCATCGTCGGCGGTGAAACATCATCCACCACCATCGGATCACCAAAAATCATCTCCATCTCAGGATCCGGAACCGTTAAACACAACAACCTAACACTCCGCAGCACCGCAAACCCCACAGACCTCATCTACGTCACAGGAACACTAGGAGGATCCATCAACGGTAAACACCTAGACTTCCAACCACGCATCACAGAAGCACAATGGCTCACCTCCAACATCAAACCCACCTCCATGATGGACCTCTCAGACGGCATCGCAAAAGACCTCCCCAGACTAGCCAAAAAATCCAACTGCGGCTTCCGCATTAACAAAAACGTAATCCCCACCAACCAAAACTGCACCATACAACAAGCACTAACCGACGGAGAAGACTACGAGCTACTATTCTCCATACCAGCAAACAAAAAACACCTACTAGAAACATCCTGGCCCCAACAATTCAACAACCTAAAACTAACCCAAATAGGCCAATTCACCGCAAAGCAACAAGACACCCTAAAAGGCGGATGGGACCACTTCACCCAGCAATAACAAATCACCACCCAAAAAAAACCACAAATAACTTTTACAACTCACTATAAACAAGTTGCACCAAAACCACACCCACCCCACCACAAACACACAAAAAATTTTAAAATTTATAGTCAGTAAAAATAAACCAAAAAAAATATCCCCCCCTCACACCCCAATTCACACCTCATCTCTAACATTTGCTTTCATCACAAAAGAGGCGTAAATTACCATATCACCAAGGATTCAGAATTTAATAGAGACAAAATGTCACTTCCCTTAAATTCCAGCAACCACAACATGTGGTATTGTTAATAATTTGTGTATACCACATGAGTCCTAAACACGTTGACCAAGAGCACAAAATATGCATAATGGTGAAAGTGAAAAACACGCTCACTAAGAACCAAAAAACACCCCAAACAAACAACCCTTCCACCCTGCCAAACAAACCACAAAATAAACTCCAACAACACACACAATGTCTAAAACCACCACAGTCAAACTAGGAGATCGCACATTCGAACTCGATGCAGCAAAAGCAGAAGCCGCATTCGCATCAAAAAAAGTCATCAATGGAAAAGACACCATGTTCTTTAACATCCTCCCCATCAAATACAACTGGGCATACGACCTCTACAAAACAATGAAGGCCAACCACTGGGAGCCTGAAGACGTCCCCATGCAGCGTGACGTCGAACAATGGCGCTCAGAAGAAATCTCAGACGTCGAACGATGGATCATCAAAATGGGAATCGGCTACTTCTCAGCCGCCGAAGGAATCGTAGGTGACAACGTCCAACACGTAGTCCGTGAACTAGTAACAGCACCAGAACTCAAACTCGTACTAGGTAGACACGCACACGAAGAAAACATCCACGCAGACTCACTCGTATACATGATCTCATCACTCGGGCTAAACCCCCACGAATGTGAAGCAATGTTCGAAGACATCCCCACCATCTCAGAAAAAAACGCATTCGTCGTAAACAACTCAAGAGCAATGCGCCGTGACATCGACCTCACCATACTCAAAAACCAACAAGACCTCGCCAAAAACATCTTCCTCTTCGGCCAAGTCATGGAAGGAACTCAATTCTACGGACTCTTCGGAATGATCCTCAGCCTATACCGCCAAAACAAATTCCCAGGAATCGGCCAAATGTTCTCATACACACTCCGTGACGAATCCAACCACATCGAAGTATTCCGTAACCTACTCATGGACCTCATCGATGAAAACCCACAAATCTGGACAGAAGAATTCAGACAAGACCTCCGCGCCACCATGAAAGAAGGCATCGAACTAGAGAAAAAATTCATCCGTGACTGCCTCCCAGTTGCCGCAGTAGGACTAAACGCTCAAGAATTCGAACAATACATCGACTACATCGCAGACAGAAGACTCGAATCATGCGGACTCGCCCCACTTAACGCAGAAGCCGCTCAAAACCCATTCCCATGGCTCGCAGAAATGATGGACATCAAAAAAGAACAAAACTTCTTCGAAGGAACAGTCACAGAATACCAAAAATCATCATCCCTAGCAGAAGTAGACGACGACGACCTCTAGTAGCTAAAAAAGTTTTCTACACAAAGTAGAGAAACACTGATGAGCATCAAAAATTATGAAGACCTAGATATATGGAAAAGAAGCTGCCAACTAACAGTCAATATCTATACAGCTCTCCACTCATCAAAAGACTAGGGCCTCAAAGACCAAATGCAAAGATCAGCAGTTTCTATAGCTTCTAACATCGCTGAAGGATCCGAAAGAACTAGCACACCAGAATATATTCGCTTCCTTAGGATAGCCAAATCCTCCTGAGCTGAACTAAGGACCCAGATCTACATCACTCAAAAAGTAAGAATTCAAACCAAGCAAGAACCAATAAGCGAAGTAAAAAACCTCATACAAGAAACCAAAGAAATATCAGCCATGCTCCAAGGCCTAATAACCTCACCCCAACGCACAGCTACCTAACAGCAAAATACTTTAACCTTTATCCTTCAAACTTTATCCTTATGTACCGCAACCTATCACTAGAAGAAGACCAAGCACTTAAAAACGTAGTCACACGCCCTCGTAACGAAAAACCAGACTTCGCATGGAGAGAACAACTCGGCAACAAAGCCGTCAACGTCCCACAAGTCCTCGTCCAAAACGGCCAACAAGAAACAGAACTCTCACTCGCAGACATCGCAGACACCATTGGAGGAGCACTCACAGACCTACTCCTCGCACGCCAAGCAAAAGAAGACTCCATCTTCAATGAAGAAAACCGCCACTTCGTATCAGGCGTTGCTCACAACGTAGCAGAATCCCTCATCGCACAAGTAGGTGACAGCGGTAAACTCAAACTAACACAAACAGACCTCTACCTACTCATCGAAAAAGCACTCATCGAAAACGACGCCCACGACGTCGCAAAATCACTCATCTTCAACCGCGCACTAGAAGACAAAGGATCCATCGAAATGACCACAGTCTCTCACGAGCCATTCACCGTGCGCCTCATAAGAAGAAACGGCAACGTAGTACCATGGTCAGAAACTAAAATAGAAAACGCAGTCCGCCACGCATTCCTATCCATGAAACGTGACGCAGACTCAGCCAGATCAATCGCCAAAGCCGTCACAGAAAGAGTCCGCGCAGAAGAAAAAGCATTCATTCACATCGAAGACGTCCAAGACATGGTCCAAGAAGAACTCATGCGCGCAGGACACTTCAAAACCGCTGAGCACTACATCCTATACCGTAGACAACAAGCAGAAAACCGCGAAAACCTCGAATCCACACCCATCAACGACCCTCAACAAGACTCCATGGTCGTCGTCACCACACCAGACGGCGGATCAGACTTCTGGGACGGACTAGAACTCAAAAAACGCATCCAATTCGCATCCATCGGACTAAACCTCTGCCTAACAGACTCCGAAATAGAAAACGAACTCCGCAGATCAATAGGATCAGAAATAACCAAAGACGGACTACGCCAAACCATCACACTAAACGCCAAATCCCTCATCGAAAGAGACGCAGACTTCTCACTCTTCGCAGGCAGAATACTACTCTCATACATCTACGAAGAAGTCCTAGACTGGAGCATCCTCAAGGACGGAATCGAAGGACTCAAAAAAGCACACATCACCGCATTTAAAAAATACCTCAAATACGGAGTCAAAATAAAACGACTCTCACCAGAACTCACAGACGGACGCTATGACCTAGACAAAATCGCAGCACAGCTAGACCCATCCGCAGACCTAGACTTTGACTACCTAGGCATATCAACACTCTATGACCGCTACCTCATCATAGACAAAACAGGCCAAACACAACGCCGCCTAGAAGTACCACAATTCTTCTGGATGAGAGTCTCCATGGGACTATTCAAAGCAGACGAAGGAGACAAACAAGACTGGTGCACACGCCTATACAACCTCTACAAAGGTCGCCGCTTCTGCTCATCCACACCCACACTATTCAACTCAGGAACCCTCCACTCCCAGCTCTCATCATGCTACCTCTACAAAGTAGACGACAGCATAGAATCCATCATGCAGCGCGGCATCGCAGACAACGCATACCTATCCAAATGGGCTGGTGGACTCGGCGGATCATGGACAGCCGTCCGCGGAACCGGTGGCTACATACAAGGAACAAACGGAGAATCACAAGGAGTCATCCCATTCCTCAAACTTCACAACGACCAACTCGTCGCAGTCAACCAAGGCGGAAAACGCCGAGGATCAGGATGCGCATACCTTGAAACATGGCACAACGACATAGAAGACTTCCTAGAACTACGTAAAAACACAGGTGACGAACGACGCCGCTGTCATGACATGAACACAGCAAACTGGGTCCCAGACCTCTTCATGAAACGCATGGAAACACGCGCAGACTGGTCACTATTCAGAACCAACGAAACCCCAGACCTACACGACCTCTGCGGAAAAGCATTCGAACGCCGTTACGCAGAATACGAAAAAATGGCAGCAGAAGGAAAAATCTGGAGCAAAAAATTCCCAGCCATAGACATGTGGAAAAAAATGCTCAAAATGATCTTCGAAACAGGCCACCCATGGATCACATTCAAAGACCCATGTAACCTCCGCTCACCACAAGACCACGCAGGAGTCATACACTCATCTAACCTCTGCACAGAAATCACACTCAACACATCAGAAGACGAAACCGCAGTCTGTAACCTAGGATCAATCGTACTAGACAACCACATCCGCGAAGACGGATCGCTAGACCACGACATGCTAAAAGAAACCATCTCCGTCGGCATCCGCGCCCTAGACAACGTCATCGACATCAACTTCTACCCTACCCCATCAGCCAAAAACTCCAACACCAAACACAGACCAATCGGCATGGGAGTCATGGGCCTACAAAATGCACTCTACAAAAAACGCATACCATTCGCCTCAGAACCAGCCGTCGAATTCAATGACGAATTCATGGAAGCCATCGCATACTACGCATACAGCGCATCCAGCGACATCGCAGCAGAACGTGGAACCTACTCATCCTACAAAGGATCCAAATGGGACCGCGGAATCCTACCACAAGACTCCATTGACATCCTAGAAGACGAGCGCGGCGTCAAAATAGACGTCCCACGTGGAGCCAAAATGGACTGGACATTCGTCAGAGAAAAAATCGCCAAAAACGGCATGAGAAACTCAAACGTCCTCGCCATAGCCCCAACAGCAACCATCTCAAACATCATGGGAACCACACCATGCATAGAACCAAACTACAAAAACCTATTCGTTAAATCAAACCTCGGAGGAAACTTCACCATCCTCAACCGCCAACTCGTTAACGACCTCAAAAAAGAAGGCCTCTGGAGCCAAGAAATGCTAGACAACCTCAAATACTTTGACGGAGAACTAGACGAAATCGCAGACATCCCAGACGCACTCAAAGAAAAACACCGCACCGTATTCGGTGTCCCATACGAATACGTAATCGACGCCGCCGCAAGAAGACAAAAATGGATCGACCAGTCCCAATCCGTTAACCTCTTCATCGCCAAACCAGACCTCAAAATCCTCTCCCACATGTATCGTAAAGCATGGCACGTCGGTCTAAAAACCACCTACTACCTCAGATCCATGGGAGCATCCAGCAATGAAAAAGCATCCATCGACAACAAAAAAGAAATCCGAGGGCTAGCCTCACAAACAACCACAGCCAAGCCAGCCCCCACTCCAGCCGCACCACCAATAACACCCACAGCAGCCACCCCACTAGAACGCCCCTCCTCCGCAAACCCAATGGAAATAGGCTGAGAGTCCTGCGAATAACAAACACGAGTCTCGTGTAATACACATCAAAATAAAAAGACCCACTCTTTAAAAAGACTGGGTCTTTTTAATGCCATAAAAACACGCACAAATAAAACACCCTAAACAACTAAATCTCAAAGGAATCATAGTCCATCTCTCCCATAACACCAAGCCGTGAAACAAATCAGACAAATAACGGAGTGATTTTTCACTCTATCAAAAAACTAACCCTGCCTAGTCTTACGAAACCAATAATGAAAACACCACCAAGCAGCCAAATAAATATTCTCCTTCCTCCCATCAGTCTGAATCTCTAACTTACTCCAAAAATCCTTATGAACGAGCGTAAACTGCTCATT
>CALGZA010000029.1 GCA_937934595.1 uncultured Verrucomicrobiales bacterium
AGGAGAAATATGTGACGCTTACGATAGTAACTAACGATTTTTCACCTAGTAAACTTCTCAAATGGAGATTCTCAACGTTCAGTCGATCAATTTCAGCATGTAGCTTCTGCATTAGAGATTCTGAGTCTTCATTCATTATTACGGATTTACTTTATATCTCACAGCTCTTCCTTTCCCTACTTTGATCAGTAGTTGCTCGGCAACGAGGGAAGTTAGAGTGACCTTAACCGTATTTCTATTAGAATTTGTAAGAGAAACGATTTCACGATTGGTAAGTTGCTCATGGGCTTCAAAGAGAGACAATATTTTTAAAGCAAGAGGAGTAAATTGAGCAGCTTGCATCACCCTATAATCTTCTACTTTTTTGCGCAGAACTTCGCACTGTTTCCAGAGTGTCTTCAGGAAAAATACGATCCACGCATTCCAGTCTATTTCGTCTTTCTGAAAAGATGTCTGAGTAGCACGTAAAGCACGGTAATACGATTCTTTGTTATCTTCGACTATACGTTCAATAGAAGCGTATGGCACATAGCAATAACCTCCATGAAGTAACAGTAAAGTGGTAAGCACACGAGAAATTCTCCCATTTCCATCTTGGAATGGATGAATAGCTAGAAATCTCACAATAAAGACAGCTATTCTAAGGAGACGATGTGGATCGTTATTCTGCTGAGCTTCTTTGAACCAAGAAAATAAAGATTCCATTTCTCTGGGAGTATCAAATGGAGAGGCTGTGTGAAAGACTACTCCTACTTGCTTTCCATCTGCATCAAACGCAACCACGTGATTATCTAGTGATTTATAACCTCCTCGATGTCGCTCATCTTTAGTAGAATAGCTGAGTAAAATTTGATGCAACTGCTGGACATGGCTCTCACTGATTGAAAGCTCTTCCCATGAGTCAAAGACCAAGTCCATGGTTCGCGCATATCCAGCTACTTCTTGTTCATCTCGTGTCGTGAATTTTTGTATTTCTATTTTAGCCAATAGGGTTTCTACCTGACTATCTGTGAGCTGAGAACCTTCTATACGAGTAGACGAACCTACACTCTCAATGGTAGCATTTTTACGAAGCTGAGTTAGTCTATCACGAGAAATTGCACCCAATGCTTGCCATCGACCATTAAACTCATCAATCTGAGCAATGAGTTGAAGTATCTCTGAACTAATTTTGATCTCTACTTTCATAAAAGTGTCTTACCCATAAAACAACCCGATTCTACCCAATAATGAAAGTATTGCAAAACTTATCGAAATTCAGCCCAAAATGATATTTTTCACTCTATTAGATCACCGCTGTAAAGGCTTTGGTAATTGACCTTGAAGATTTATCTCCAACGATAAGATTTCTGCCCTTCATGAGGTTTCTCTAAACGTATACAGATAGGCATGTGGTCACTTACATCATGCTCGAATAGCCTGTAATCATATTTGCCCGTAGGCTTGGTCATACTTGGGACGGCTTGTGAAAAGAGTTCTACAAAATCAAACATTCCATAGTCGTAGCCATCTCTAGTCTCCCCTGCTTCATCATTTCGATGAGGAGGAGGTAATCGTTTATCTCGTGCAATGAGAGCTATCTGATCATAAGTTTGATTTCTCCGAGCATTGGTGCGGAAAACCTCATCTTTCGTTGGATGCACATTAAAGAATGGAAAATTCACTTTCGCATCACCTGCTCGCTCTTTGCCGTTAATCGATTTGAGAAATTTTTCAATAGCCTTGCGCCGACGATCTGCTTTTTCAAAGTCTAGGTTGAGATCTCCAAAGAGAAAAATATTGGGCTGATACACACGATCTAGGGCTTTGGCTCTATTCAATATCCAGCCAATTAATGCCTTAAACTCCATTTCTCGCTCTAACCGCTGCTTACTCTTATTCCCGTATAGTAAATGAGCATTAACTGCTATAAATCGATAGGGTTGAGCTTTTCCTTTCCCTTTCACCTCGAAAGATACTGTATGCGGTGTGCGGATGAATTGCACAAAATTTGGCAAAACAAACGGAGGTTTGGCTTTCTTACGCTTTCCTTGCTCCTTACGCTCAGCATTTATGATGTCTAATTCTGCCAAGGCTTTCTCTCTCGCTTGAAATACCTCAAAGAATTCCTTATTGTCTGTGTAGAGTACATCCAAAATAGTACTCCTCTACACAATCTCATATTCTTACTCCCCTTCATCTTACTCCTTATGGGAATCTATCTCTGGAAACTTGCTGATGGTGAAATTAATACCCGTGAATTAGAGCCTGAAAAGCTACTAAGACGAGGGTCTATATGGTTAGCGATTGTAATACTTAGTCTTTTAACCACCGCTCTAATCTTGATTCCCATTGATCTAGCTGAAAAACTTCACTTCTTTGGGCAGTAAGCTAATCTTACTAAAAAGCTGGATAATGCTTATCCTCTTTGAACAAAAATTTACTCATCATAAAAATTGAATATAATTACCACGTTCCAAGGTTACCTAGGCACATTGTCTCCAGGTATTAATGTATCTTCGCCACAGCGTTCTATTGAATAAACAACACCACGTTCCATAGTAACGAGGTTCTAATGTCACCATGTTCTATAGTGTCCTTGTTGCCATGATACCAAGACACTACGTTCATAGAACACCAGGTTCCTACGATACTATGAAACAGAGATTCAAAGACACCTAAACACTACGTTCCAATATTACCACGTAACCACATACCAATGTTAATCACAGTTGTCGGGACAAAAGGCTCACAAGGAAAGTCCACCATCTCTCATGCCATTGCATACGAAAAAGGATTCGGCATTATCACAAACGATATAGATAGTTCCGTAGATGAATTTCTCCCAGAAGAGCGAGTCATCAAGCTTCGTAACGATGACGAACTTCCAGACATTCCAGCTGATATGTGAGTCGTCTTCGATGGAAAAGCGGGAATTGATGAGCCAGTTGTCAAGCAGGCGATCCAGAGAGCTGATTGGGTCATCATTCCAACAATCTACGGAGTAGAAGAACTTAAACGAGCTCTGAGAGGTATTAAACAAGTCGAGAAACTCAACAAAAACATCGTCATAGTAGCTAATTCAATGAAAGTCGCTGAATATGAAGAAATCAAAGACCTTATCGCAGGGGAGAGCGGATACCCAGTCTTTCATATACGAAACTCTAAATTTGTCGCTGAAATGCTATTTATCCCAGAATCCATTGAGGAAAAATACAAACGAGGATGACTCACACGCTATGCACTCAAAGACATTCGACTGCAATTCCTAGATCTCTACAATCACCTAGGAATATAGACACCATAACACCACGTTCCATTATTATATAATCAATCTACTCATGGCTAAACTCACAGAAAACATAAGCTCTCTCGTCAAAGAAGCTGCCAAGATAGACAAACGGGAACAGCTTATCCCAGAAACGAAACCTAAGTATAAACCTGTTGTCACAAACGATCACTCCAAACCCTGACCAGCCTCTCTCAAATCCGTGAAAGAAGCCTATGTCCGTGTCCGCCTCGAACTCCCAGAATCTCTTAATGAAGAGATCGACCGCTATTTTTTCGAGCGTAAAATAAAAGGAAAAAACGAATTTCTCTACCGTGCGATAAAAGAATACGCCCTTAAACAAGGGATTAAATGGCCAAAGAAATAATCCCACACGAGAAGTATGTGAGATTACGTGAATTCATGTGAGATTATACAAACTTTGATAATCTTTGTATAATCGCATATAATGCTCACAACAATAAAAACAACCTTATGCATATTTCCTTAACACCAGAACTAGAGCAATACGCTCGTAATAAAGTCGATACAGGACTCTATAACAATGCTAGTGAAGTCATCCGAGAAGCATTGCGACTCATGGTCAAGGCTGAGCAGAAGGAACGTGACTTAAGTGCAGCAGTCACCGCTGGTTTTGAACAAATCAAGCAAGGCGATTTTGTAGAAGTATCCAGTAGGAAAGCGTTTATCCATGCGGTCAAGGCTAGACCTACAACCGCCTAAATATGACCATAAAGCTTTCATTACTCGCCCTCCAAAACTTGCAGGGCATTAGCAACTACACCCTGAAAAAATGGGGAGAAGAACAAGAAGAGCAATATCTGAACACGATCTATGATCTCTTTGAAGAAATATCGGCAGCCCCAGAAATCTGGAGATTCAGGCACAATCTCTATCCAGAATGCCAATCCGCTCTCGGCCAAAAGCACGTCATCTTTTTTCAACAACAAGGTGAGACTCTACTTGTCGCAAGAGTTCTTCATCAACAGATGGATCACAAAAGACACCTAACAAAAAAGAGCTTCGAGGAATAAATAAACTCTAAATGACTCACTAGAGAAGTGAAGTTCATTCCCAAAATTATTTTCACATAATAATCCTTATGTGAAAACGGAACGATCTTTTAAGGTAATGCATTATATCCAGATATAAACATGTATTCTATTCCTAGATCTGTATCATAATTGGTAATATCATCAGATTTTTCTTCATCGTCGGGTTTTTACTCACTAATTTTTTAACCGTTACATTCTGTGCTTTATCATTAGCTGAGCGCAGATTTCGGTCGGTGCTCATCAGGGCATCTTTTGTTTTCTGGAGGTGAAGAATTGATGCATCAATCTCACCAATCGCCGTCTGGAATTTCCGAGAGGCTAGTAAAACAGCAGGCGCTGAAAACTCCAAAGTTGAGACATTCTCGGGCAGCTTTAAATGGCCAGCCAAGGCCAGACGGAGATCTGGGAAAGATTAAGGGAGTCACGAACTAACGTGACTCCCTTATGAAAAATGGTGGGCAGAGAAGGATTCGAACCTTCGTACACTTACGTGAGCAGATTTACAGTCTGCCGCCTTTAACCACTCGGCCATCTACCCATGTAGAAAATTTGTCATTTCTGACAAAGGTTAAATACCTCTTGCGAAGCGGGAGTTTTCTAAGCTCTCCAGCACGTTCTTGCAAGGTTAAAATAACTCTTTTTATCATTTTTTCTGATGCTACCCTCATTCACGCCATGGAATACACCTCTGAACAAATCAAATCCTCTATCAAATTAATCGCTAAATCACTTGGCTTTAGTGACTGCAGGATAGCGCAAGTAAAACCTGCCACTCATTCCCAGCGCTACCTCGAATGGCTAGATGCTGGCTGCGCGGGAGACATGACTTGGATGGAGAAGAACACAAATCGCAGAATCAACCCCGCAGAATTACTTGTCGACGCCAAATCAATGGTGTGTCTCGCTCTAAACTACTACCCCGGTGATCACCAGCATAACAATCCAAACGACTATAAAATAGCGCGCTACGCATGGAATGAAGACTACCACGACATCATCGAAGAAAAACTACGTGATCTAAACATAGCCATGGAAGAACTAGGAGGAAAACAACGATTCTACGTAGACACAGGCCCCATACTAGAACGCGACTTCGCTTCAGACTCTGGACTAGGTTGGAACGGCAAATCCACTGTCCAAATTCACAAATCACTAGGAACATGGACCTTCCTCTGTGAACTCATTACCACTCTCGAATTAAAACCAGATCCCCCTCTGAACAACCATTGCGGCAAATGCACCCAATGTATCGACCACTGCCCCACCAATGCAATAACAGGTCCACAGAAAATGGATGCAACGAAGTGTATCTCATACCTCACTATTGAACACAAAGGAAGTATCCCTCTCGAATTAAGACCACTCATGGGTGATAAAATCTACGGCTGCGATGTCTGCCTAGAAGTCTGCCCATGGAACAGATTCGCAACACTCAGCCGTGAAACTAAACTACACGCCAAAGCCGAAATATTCCAACATTCACTCCAAGACTTCTTAAAACTAGACGACTCTAAATTCCGACAAGTCTTCGCTAAATCTCCTATCAAACGTATCAAACGCACCTATTTTCTCAGAAACGTATGCGTAGCCATAGGCAACAGAGCAGACCCAAGTGACCTCCCCTCACTAAAACATCTACTCATCAAAGAAACTAATCCTATGCTGAGGGAACATGCAGAATGGGCTATCGCCCAAATCAATCTAAAAGATAAATAATATCACCCTCTAACAACCGGCATCAAAAGATTACTTTATTCAACCTTCTTCGCACCCTGCTTTCGCTTCCATTCCTCTCTCTCCCGCTGGTAGTTTTCCAAAACCTGCTTCCTCGCCTGCCGCTCCTCCTCAGTAAGAACGCCACTCTCTCGCTCTACTTTTAAGTCTTCCTTCAAAACATCAACAGGCAGCTCCTTACCCACTATCGCCATAAGATCACTCTTCAAATTATCATCAGAAGATATTACTCCCCCTACCGGAAAACAACACAGCATAGAAATGATCATTATAAAAGCAGCGTTATGCCTAGATAAAGAACGAAATAAAGCTATAAACAATGCTATCATCAAAGCTAATACCAACGGTATTGACATGATGTATAGATCAGACATCACATAAAAATCATCCTGCGTCAACCACTTCGTAATATACCACGCAGGCGCAATAAGAGGTAATAGATAACCTAAAACAACAACAAACCGACTCGCTAACTTCTTATTATAAGTAGCCACTATTGGACTATTTGCTGATTGCATGGCACTCCTAGCCCGCAGTTCTGAAAGCTCTCTCTCGCTATGTTTGTGATTAGGAATCATGACTATTAGGTAGTTAAATGGATCTATGTTTACTTGGCTTCTTTCTTCGCCAGACGTTCTTTAAGTTCAGGCCACTGCTCCTGACTAACGATGTAACCAACACATGAATCTCGCCCACACAGACAAGGATGATCTTCAAAACACTCTATATCAAAACCATAATCAAAAGTCAGCTCATCTCCCGCCTTTATAGGCTTTACCGAATATATAAAAATCTGATCCTCCTCGATCCAAGCCTCACAATTAGGCTCGCATGAGTGATTAATCAACCGCGCATCATTCCACTCCACATTTCCATCTATATCCCACTTCTTATCTAGTGTGAAAATATAAACCGCAGCCTCACCACTCTCCTCAGCCTTCGCTGCCTGTGCCCATGCCCTCTCCTCACTCTCATCCTTATTAATATACTCACCAAGATACTCAATTATCTGCGTCTCTGGCTCCATATCCTGAGTCGCATAAACTCCTCGTCCATGTATTGCAGAATTACGCACCTCACACAGATCACTTTGTCCTCGCTCATACATCTCCCTCATCAAACGCGTAATCCGCGCCATCTCAGTCAAATGATCATAACGTTTCTGCTTCTTACCTTCAGACTTCTTACCCATATCCCAAAAAAATGATATACTCTTACTTTAAATAAACTATTTCACCTCTATTTCTTCTCGCTTAGGAAAAACAATCTGCTTGGCCAAAGAAGGAAAAATCGAACGTAATGACTGCGGAGTCATAAAAGTACCATCAATAAAAGTCCATTGCTCCTGACCTGGAACCTCAGTCTCTGCCGCTATAGCTATTTGAAAACCCTTCCTCTTCAGCTTACGTGGCGGACGCCCGTCATTGTTCCTAAACACCCAAATCTGAGTCGTCGGAACAAACGCTAAAATATTATAAAAAGTATCACCAGCTTTCAGTGCGCGTTGCTGACCAAGCTTTATCTTCAGCTTAGCATCTTTCTTTATCTGTGGCCAAACTCGGTAAAAATGAACCGGACGCTCAGCCTTATAACTACTGATAGTAATACCTGACTCATTCATCTTCTTAGAAATATTCAAAAACTGATTCTTATAAGCCTTCTCACCATGCAATATCTCCTGCCTACGCTTATAGCGCGGATACATCTTTTCCAAAGGATAAAGAAACTTCCCCTTAACCATGTGTTCGCCAAGCACCTGCACCGCACGTTGGCATGACGCCACAGTTTCTTTCGCCTCCGATCGTAAATTATCTCCCACAGGCTTCGCTACCTGCGCCAACAAACCACTCGCTGAACAATAAACCAATAACGGTAATAGAAGTAAAAATCGTTTCATAACTGAACTTAAATTCTACCGCATTGAACACATAGTCAAGCATAGGCATCTTAAATTATCATATACCTCAGCCCCTAACTCCAAAAAACACCCAAATATTATCAACATTTCACTCACAATGCTTAGACAATGCGAAATATATAAAACATCTTTGCAAAATATCCACAAACCATTCTATAATTCAATTTCATGGCAAAGAAGCAGGCATTAGGAAAAGGTTTAGGGGCTCTCATCAAGAAGCAAGGCAATAGCTCAGACTTCGCATCACCCTCATCATCAAGTGATCCCGATAAAAAACAATCTATCGGCACTCACGAAAACGAGGTTAGAAATGTATCCATCGAACAAGTCGTCCCATCCCCACTACAGCCACGTAAACACTTCACAGAAGATATGTTGGATGACCTCATGGAATCCATCTCCCAACACGGAATCATCCAGCCACTCATAGTCCGTGAAGTCAACGGTAAGCTAGAACTCATCGCCGGTGAACGTCGCTGGAGAGCATCTACTAACCTAAAACTTAAAGAGGTCCCTGTCATCATCAGAAAAGCCAGTGACCAAGACGTGCTAGAAATGGCACTCATCGAGAACCTTCAGCGGGAAGACCTCAATGCCATTGAAGAAGCTGCTGGATACGTCCGCCTCTACAAAGAGTTCTCTATGAAACAAGACCAAATCGCTAATAGAGTCGGTAAATCCAGAGCTACCGTAGCCAACTCCATGCGTCTTCTCGACCTCCACGAAGACGTCCAGATCATGGTCGCTCAGTCTAGAATCTCAGTCGGCCACGCCAAAGCCATACTCGCACTCAAAGACCCCCAAGCTCAAATCATCGCCGCAGACCAAATCATCAAGAAAAAACTTACCGTCAGAGCCACTGAAAAACTTACCCAAGAATTCAATAAACCAAAAACCGAACACGACAAAACAACCAACTCAAACCCACCCCAAACAGGATCAGCAGAAGAAGTCGCCCTCATCCAAAAAATCCAAGAACAACTCCAAAACGACTTCTCAACTCGAGTCAACCTCCATCACTCACACAAAAAAGGCCGTATAGAAATTGAATATTACGGAAACAAAGACCTAAACCGCATCCTAGACCTCCTCGGCGTCACACTCAAAGACTTCTAAAAAAATCAGCAAAGAATGAAAATCTCTTTAGCACCTATCCTACTCTCCTCCATTCTAATAGCTCTGGCTCCATCATGCCAAAAAGAAGTCGCCCTACCGCCCAAAGCCACAGGAACAGGCTCTAACAGCGCTAACATAGAAGCTCTATACGACGTCGATAAACAAATCATCAGCAATTACAAAAACTGGCCATTCGGTAAAAGCGCATACCAACACACAAAAAACATCATCAACCTCGGACCAAGAGCCATCGAAACCAAAGGACACCTCAAAACACAAGCCTACATCACAAAACAACTCAAAGCATTCGGCTGGAAAGTCTCACGCCAATCCTTCAAAGCCAAAACCCCATACGGAACACGCTCATTCGTCAACATCATCGCTCGTAGAAAAGACACCCTTACATCCCCTAACATCGTCCTAGCCGCTCACTACGACTCTAAAATACTAAACGGATTCATCGGTGCAGACGATGCCGCCAGCAGCGTAGCTTCTCTCCTAGAAATCGCAGAAAACCTCCCCAAACAAGACTCCACCATCACCCAGCAAACTGAACTAGTATTCTTCGATGGCGAAGAAGCCATCGGAACCGACATAGAATACCTCAAAGACGGCCTCTACGGCAGCATCTACTACTCTAAATACATGAGAAACGATGTAGCCGGACCTAAAGCCACCTACAAGCACACCCCAAAATTCGGTATCCTCCTAGACATGATAGGTCACCGAAACCTCTCCATCAAAATACCAGCAGATACACCATACTCGCTACTAAAAAGCTACTTCGCTATCGTAGACAAGCACAATCTCAGCGCCCGCTTCGCTGTTGCTAAAGGATCCATCCTAGATGACCACTACCCCATGAACGTCATCGCAAACCTACCCACCATCGACCTCATCGGAGACTTCTCCAGCAAAAACTGGTGGCACACAAATAAAGACAACCTAGACAACATCTCAGAAAACAGCCTCAACGTCAGCATCCAAGTCGCACTAGAAATCATCAAAGACCAGCTATCTAAAAAATAATAACATCCAACAAATCTAAGAAAAAAAACAGGCATTTCTCTTTCTAACAAAGCCTAACATAAAAACAACACGAGCATTACCACCGAGGAGCATCCCGCTTAGGCACAATGCCAGCCCACCACAAATGTGAGACAACGTTAAAAAAATCACATCACCCATAAGCTCCCCATCCGGATTACCACCATAGTATCCCCCTCTCCATCATCGCCACACCCAACACAAAGACTACTTAAAATTCTAAGATAAACTCCTCACCGAGCTTCGCTTAAACCACTAAGTAAAATCAAGTAACTAACCAGATCACCACCATGAAAGCCATCATAAGCACCTTCACCACCATCATAGCACTAGCTATATCTGCCAAAACATCAGCAGAAACCCAAATGCTTATGCCCGTCACCCCAGCACTATCACCAGACGGATCCACACTCGTATTCTCATGGGAAAATGACCTATGGAAAATCTCTACCAACCCCCAAAACACCTCCCCAGCTGAAAGACTCACCATCCATCCCAGCAAAGAACTCAGCCCCATCTTCTCACCAGACGGAAAAACCATCTACTTCAACACAAACAGAGAAGGCAGCATACAAATCTTCTCCATACCACTTGATAAATCGTCTCCCCCTAAACAAATCACATTCCACTCAGAACCAAACATACTTGAAGATGTCTCCCCAGACGGAAAATCAGTCATCTATCGCAGTGCCCGAGACACTCCAGGAAGAAACCCCTACCGCATTTACCAGTCACCGGTCACAGCCGATAAACCAGAAAGAATGCTCTTCAATGCATACGCAATAAACGCCAAAATCTCCCCAGATAACACCAAAATACTCATCACACGAGAAGGAGCAGAAGCATACCGCACCGGATATCACGGCAGTAAATCCTCACAAATCTGGCTCTACGATACCGCCACAAACACATACACACAACCAGTAGCTAACCCATACGGATGCCTATCTCCGCTCTGGAAACCAGACGGATCAGGATTCTACTACGTATCAGGCGCAGGCGGCTTCTTTAACCTCTGGGAACACACATTCGAAAACTCAGAAAACAAACAACTCACCACCCTAACAGACGGAAACCTCATGTTCCCAGTCATCTCCAAAGACGGATCCACCATCATCTACAGATACCTCTTCCACTATTATACATTCAACACCACCACCCACGATAGCGAAAAAATAACACTCAAGCACAACCTACCCATCTCAAAAAAATCTAAAGAAAACATCACCCTCAAAACCACAGAAGATGCAGACTTCTCACCCTCAGGACTCGAAATAGCATTCACTGCAAAAGGGAACATCTTCGCCATGGACACAGTCCTGCGTGAACCCATTCAGCTCACCAACACACCAGCGCACGAAAAAAACATCTACTTCAGCGCCGATGCCAAAGCCATCTACTACATCCACGACGACGGAATCAAAACATCCATCAACAAAATCACCAAACAAAACCCAAAACAATTCTGGTGGGAAACTAATAAAATCAAATCAAACATCATCATAAAAAGTGAAGCCACCATCAAATCATTCATCCCCAGCCCTGACGGCAAACACATCTGCTACAACACCCATAAAGGTGAACTCTTCATCCACGAGCTAGAAACTCAGCAAACAAAAAAAATCGCCAAATCCTGGAGACCTCCATCATTCAACTGGTCGCCAAACTCTCAATGGATCACATACTCACTCCAGAATAACAACTTCAACAGTGACATCTACATAGCACCCATCGACGGATCTCAACAACCAGTCAATGTAACCAAACACCCAGACAATGAAACCACATCATCATTCTCTCCAGACGGAAAAAAATTAGCCTTCCTCGGCAAAAGACATAACGATTACTACGACCTCTACTACGTCAGCCTCACCCCGCAAGGATCTGAGAAATCCACCCGTGAACTGAAAATTGAAACGGCAAAAAAAACCATGAAAAATGACCCCGCCTACGCAAAATCAACAGCCAAAGCAGAGCCAAAAAACACCACAAAAAACACCCCTAACAAAGAATCAACCAAAGAAAACGCCAACAAAAAATCTCCAACCAAAGACACACCAGTCTATTACCTCAAAGACATCCAAAAACGCATCAAATACATCCCGCTTAACAGAGTAAGAGCAAGCAACGTCTTCTGGAGACCAGACTCAAAAGCCATACTCATCAACAGCAGTAACACCACATACTCATATGACCTAAAAACAAGAAGACCCACCAAATACGCAGACGCATCAGGCTCACTCATTCGACACAGCAAAAAAGGCAACATCTACTGGCTCTCTAACAATATACCCGCTGTCCTAAAAAACAAAAAATCAATAAAATACACCTTCGAAGCACAAACTACATTCGACCACAAAAAACACCAACAATATAAATTCAGACTCATCTGGAGAACCATACGCGACGGATTCTACGATGAACAAATGAACGGCACAGACTGGGATCAAATCCGCATCAAATATGAAACCGCCGCCACCAGCGCCAAAACAGTCAGAACATTTGAACGCATCATCGACATGATGCTAGGAGAACTTAACGCATCACACACAGGCTACACAGGCCAAGACTTCACAGCCTGGAAAAAACCAACTCCATGGAAAGAAGAAATGCTCCACCTAGGCGTCAAATTCACCACCAACGAAAACGGCTGGCTCATCACTAAAAGCATCCCTAACTCACCAGCAACCAGCAAACTATCTCGCCTCAAAAAAGGAGAAACCATCACCCATATCAACCAAATTAAAGTCAATCACGAAACTCTCCTCAAAGACGTCCTCTGGGGACAAATCAAAAAAAATATCCAACTCAAAGTCCTCAACCAAGAAGCAAAAGAACGCACCGTAAACCTCTCCCCCATCAGCTTCAAACACGCACGTTCACTCATGCGTGCAGATAAAATCAATGAAAACCAACAAATGGTAGAAACCCTATCCAATGGCAAACTCGGATACATCCACGTTGCTAGAATGAAATGGAACGAATTCAGAAAATTCGAACAGCACATATACGAAAACGGCGCAGGTAAAGACGGACTCATCATAGACGTCAGAAACAACGGCGGCGGATTCACCGCAGACCACCTACTCACAGCACTTACCAAGCCACACCACGCATACACCATCCCCAGAAATGGTGGCATCGGATACCCACAAGACAGATTCATCTACGCATCATGGGACAAACCAATACT
Source organism: uncultured Verrucomicrobiales bacterium (assembly GCA_937934595.1). Classification (GTDB taxonomy): domain Bacteria; phylum Verrucomicrobiota; class Verrucomicrobiia; order Verrucomicrobiales; family Akkermansiaceae; genus Rubritalea. The sequence continues at coordinate 13,332 of CALGZA010000029.1, forward strand.
CGTCCTCTGTAATCAAAACTCCTTCTCAAACGCAGAAATATTCACACACGCCATCAAAACCCTCAACCGCGGCAAAGTAGTAGGCGTAGCCACCGGTGGTGGAGTCATCTCCACCGGATCCGTAGACATACTCAAACAAGGCAGACTCCGCATGCCATTCAGAGGATGGTTCCTCAGCACTACAGGACAAGACATGGAACTCAACGGAGCCACTCCAGACTACACCGTCTGGCCACTCCCAGGAGAGCTAGAAAACGGAATCGATAAACAAATCGAAAAAGCCGTTGAAGTATTAACCAATGAAGTCACCACCAAGCAACAACAGCCAATAAAACCAAAATACAGTAACCGCAAATAACAAAACCAAGACCAGACTAACAGAACCCTCCCGCCAGCCCAGTCTCCCACTCACCAGCCACTACTTCGGCAAAGGAAAAGCCCTGTTGAAGGCAAACACCTCTTCCCTAATCTCAGCTAACTTAGCATCATCATCCCTATGCTCCAAAGCAGCATGAATGAAATCTGAAACCCTCCTCACATCCTCCTCCTTCATCCCTCGCGTTGTCACAGCAGGAGTACCCAGCCTAATACCACTCGGCTTAAACGGTCCAGCAGTATCAAAAGGAATAGAATTCTTATTAATCGTGATGCCCACCTTATCCAGCGCATCAGACGCTATCGAACCATCAATCCCAGCAGGCCTCAAATCCACCAACATCAAATGATTATCCGTACCACCTGAAACAATACTATAACCATGCTCCATTAACCTACCAGCCATAGCCTGAGCATTCCTAACAACCTGAACAGAATAATCCTTAAAATCAGGCTTCAACGCCTCACCAAAACAAACAGCCTTCGCTGCTATAACATGCATCAAAGGCCCTCCCTGTATCCCAGGAAACACATTAGAATCAATCTTCTTCGCATACTCCTCCTTACACAATATAACACCACCTCGCGGTCCTCGCAGTGACTTATGAGTAGTCGAAGTCACAAAATCAGCATAAGGAACAGGATTAGGATGCACCCCAGCGGCCACCAAACCAGCAATATGAGCCATATCCACAAATAAATACGCACCCACCTTCTTCGCTATCTCACCCATACGCTCAAAATCAATCACACGTGGATAAGCACTCGCACCCGTCGTTATCAAAGCAGGCTTCAACTCCACAGCAGTCGCCTCCAGAGCATCATAATCTATCCGCATATCCTCCTCACTCACACCATAATGAGTCACATCATAAAACTTCCCAGAAAAATTAGCCTTATGACCATGTGTCAAATGCCCGCCATGCGCCAAATCCATCGTCAAAATCTTATCCCCTGGCTTCAACACAGAAAAATAAACCGCCGTATTCGCCTGTGATCCAGAGTGAGGCTGAACATTCGCATGATCCGCACCAAAAAGCTCCTTAAGTCGATCAATCGCTATCTGCTCCGCCACATCAACATGCTCACAACCACCATACCAACGCCTCCCAGGATACCCCTCAGCATACTTATTCGTCAGCAAACTACCCTGCGCCTCCATCACAGCAGGACTCGTAAAATTCTCAGATGCAATCAACTCAATATGGCTCCTCTGCCTTCTCCCCTCAGCCGCCACAGCAGCATAAACAGCAGGATCAGCCACCGCCAATGAACTACCAGAAGCCTTAGCCAGACGCGCCTCATGCCTACCACCCTCAAATTCCGTCTCAAGAAAAGCATCCAGCATCCCACCCACACTTGCCTCATCCACCACCTTCTGCCCCAGACATAGCACATTCGCATCATTATGCTCACGAGCCACCACCACCTCATCAGCACTCCGCACATTCACAGCCCTCACACCCACATAGCGATTCGCAGCCATACACACACCAACACCAGAAGTACAAACTAAAACACCAAAATCATAACTCCCATTAGACACCTCATCAGAAACCTCATTTGCATAATCAGCATAATCCACTGAATCCTTAGAATCAGTCCCGTAATCAGTCACCTCATGACCTTTGCCCCTCAAATAGCTAGCTACTGTCTCCTTAAGATCAACTCCGCCGTGGTCGGCGCCCAATGCGATACGGTATGTTTGCTCACTCATAATATACAACTACCATCTGCCACGCCACACACAAATTGTCAATAACCTACCCCAAGAACCAATCCACAAATACACCAAAAATGACAACCCAGTAAACTCTCTAACCCAATAAAGAACCCACCAAGCTGCCATCACCTATACAAAAAGCAAAACTACTCGCTCAATAACTCCACCGCAGCATCAAGAGACGCCACATCCTCAATACAAATCACCCTTGCCTCCTTATTAATGCGCTTCATCATCCCAGCTATCAACCTCCCAGGCCCCAACTCCAAAAACGTAGTATGCCCCTCAGCAATCAAAGCCTCTATACACTCCACCCACCTCACAGATCCAGTAACCTGCTTCTCCAACATCTCACGCACCTCATCAACTCCACCCACTATTCCTCCCTTAAAATTACTAGCCACAGGAATACTAGCAGCACTCATACTAGAACCATGAAGCACCCCAGCCAACTTATCCTGCGCAGACTGCATCAAACGTGAATGATACGCTCCAGCCACCTGTAACTTCTTAGCTATCTTTATTCCAGCACCCTTAGCTCCAGCCACAGCCCTATCCACTCCCTCCTCACTACCAGACACCACAATCTGCCCAGGTGCATTAAAATTAGCAACATCAACATCACACTCAGCCGCCAAAGCCTCAACAGCCTCAGGACTACCACCTATCATAGCGGCCATCGCTCCCTTTGTCGCATCACAAGCCTCCTCCATAAACTGACCACGCAGCTCCACTACCCTCAAACCATCCGCAAAGCTAAACGTCCCAGCTGCAGCATGTGCCGTAAACTCACCAAGAGACAAACCAGCAGCAGCAACAGGATTCAACCCAGGAACACGCTCACTCAAAGCCGCCAAACACGCCAACCCATGCAAATACAAAGCAGGCTGACAACGAGACGTCTTCATCAGCTCCTCAGCAGGCCCCTCATACATAATCTCACTCAGAGAAAAACCCAACGCAGCATCAGCCTCATCAAAAAGCGCCTTAGCCACAGGATAATCCTCTACTATATCCTTACCCATACCCACACTCTGGGCTCCCTGTCCTGAAAATAATAATACTACATTGCTCATAGGCGCTTATCCTTACCCTCAAGAACTCATGAGAAAAAGTAAAAAAAAATCAAAATTATGTGCAGTTTTTTCTTGCCTTCTATCGCATTTCACGTTTTCTTTCCCCCGCAACCAAATTAATTTTTGCAGCTTCATCGGAGGGGTGGCAGAGTGGTTTAATGCACCGGTCTTGAAAACCGACGTGGGGAGACTCACCGTGAGTTCGAATCTCACCCCCTCTGCCAGCTGACAAACATATTTAGTTTCAAAATTGCCGAACACATCTACCACAGATCGTTCGGCTTTTTTGTGCCCACCCCACACACACATCCATTAAACCACCACCCATCTCAGCAAAACATACAAAAATAACACGATCCCTTATTCAGAAGAAAAACACAGAAATCAAAAAATAAACCCCACCCTCTAAAAAAAAACTAATGCCAACAAATAAGTGGAAGTGTCCCATAGATCGTTAATATCACCTCCTCCTAAAAGAAAAACATCATAGCAATAAACAATATATTTGAACAAACAAGAATGTTGCCATATTGACAACAAACAAAACATGCGTATTATTACAAAAACAAAGATCCGAGAATATGCCCAGAAGCATCCAAACGCAAAAAACTCTCTATTCAGCTGGATCACACAGACAAAACTAAACTCATGGAAAAACATCCAAGATGTCAGAAACACATACCCACACGCCGACCTAGTCACAGTATCCAGTGGAAGAACAGTTGTCATCTTTAACATCTCAGGAAACAATCACAGACTAATAACTGCCCTACACTTCAACACCAAAACAGCATTTATTCTCAAAATACTCACTCACGCTCAATACGATAAAAGCTCATAGAAATCTGAACTATGAAATCAAAAAACTCTATTCCAAATAACATCAAATTATTACCTAAAACATACAATGAACTCTGCCTTAAACTCATCATGCCTCGCACCATTCATGACAAAGCAGACTTTGATAACATCACAGAAGTGATAGACTTCTTAGCTGGGCACAAACTAACACCAGACCAAGAAGACTACCTAGCCACCCTCGCTGACCTCTCCCACGCATTCGAAGAAGAGAATCTGCCACCTCACGAAATGCAAGAACCCCACATATTTATCAAAGCTCACCTAGAAAACATTCAAATGACCATCACTGAGTGGGGAAAACTCATAGGAGTAGACAGATCACTTGCTAGCCGCCTAATCAGAGGTGAACGCAAACTCAGTATAGAAAATCTCCAGAAAACAGCCTTACACCTAAATCTGCCCAGAGGAATATTTATTTAAAGTGATTAGGGAATTTACTAGCTAAGAAGTCTTTAATCCTTCTAATACCATTCTGCAAAACTAATAGGACTTATGTCATTTGTTTGTAGCGTTTAGTTCAGTGCGGAGGTAGCTGTTTGTGAATAATGAGGAGAAGCCTCTTGCTCTACTCCATAAAGATTCGAGTGTTTTGGTTAGTTGAGCTTCCAATTGATCCAATGATTCCCAGTTCACATTGCAAATACTATCTTTTACTACATCCCATAGCGCATCTCATCATAAACCCACAAGCTCATTTCCTTATCCTTTGGTGAATTGAGAGCCTTTAACTCTTCTGCAAGCGTATTACGAAAATCCTCTTCACGCTCAGGGTCTTTCTTCTCGTGGCATGGACGGGGCACTTTTAAGCGCCCTCCGAGCTTTCCCAACACATAATAAATGCTATCCTTTCCATACTCTAATTGATGCTCCTCTTTTAGCCAATGAAGTATCTGCCCAGCAGTTCGGAATGTTCCTATACGTAGCTTCTCAACAAGCTCATCTTGAATTTGCTGAGACATCAGAGGTTTACGTCCGCCTCCGTTGCCTCTAACAAGCAGCTTAGCTAGACCTTCTTCTCGGAAGGATTTAACCCAAGCCTTTACTCGACTAGGAGCTCTTCCAACAATGGGCGCCACCTCGGCTAAAGACATCTCAGTCTCTAGTAGTAATTTAATTAACTGAAGGCGTTCTTTTTTCCATTGGATTTTTTCACTCTTAAAGCGTGTAGCTACTTCCTCGGCTTCATTTTTAAAGTCTATACGACCACGTTTTCTTCCCATGAAAAAACTGTATCATAGAAAACACATTTTGTTTCCTTAGTTTTACAGAGTGGCATAATACCAA
>CALGZA010000030.1 GCA_937934595.1 uncultured Verrucomicrobiales bacterium
TTATTCGTCAGTTGCGTAGTCTACTATGCGCTTTCCTCTTGCCTTGCTACTCTTGCTATCTTGTTGTGCTATCAATCTATTCTAACGGTTCAAATGTTATTAAACATGAGTTAAGGTGTTTTAGAGATGCTGCTGCACGAGTGCTACGGCATTTTCTGTTGTGATGCCGTGTTTAGTTCTGAGTATGTCTACTTTGCCGTGTTCTATGAATTCATCTGGCCAACCGATACGCTCGACTGGGGTGTTTATGCCTGATGTGTGAAGGAGCTCGATGATGCTGGCTCCGAATCCGTTCATGAGGACGTGGTCTTCGAAGGTGCATAGGACTTTACATTTTTTGGCGTATTCTGTGATGAGTTTGGCGTCTAGTGGTTTGATCCAGCGTGGGTTGATGAGTGCTACTGAGTGGCCGAGGGCTTCGAGTTTAGCTTTTGTTTCGACAGCGATTTCGAAGAAGTGTCCTAGCCCGATGAGGCAGATGTCTGATCCGTCTGCGACGAGTTCAGCTTCACCAATGTTTAGTATTTCAGGTTTATTTTTGATGGTGGCGCCGGTTCCTGCTCCTCTGGGGAAGCGGATGCATGTGGGGCCGTCATCGTATGTGGCCATGGTGTTAAGCATGTCTACGAATTCGTCTTCGTCTTTTGGCTGCATGTGGATGATGCCTGGGACGTGACGGAGGTATCCTATGTCAAAGAGGCCGTGGTGTGTGGGGCCATCGTCTCCACTGAGGCCAGCGCGGTCCATACAGAGTCTGACTGGGAGGTTTTGGAGTGCTATGTCATGAATGATCATGTCATAGGCGCGCTGCATGAATGTGGAGTATATGGCGAGGAAGGGTCTGAGTCCTTCACAGGCGTGGCCACAGGCGAATAGAGCAGCGTGTTCTTCTGCTATTCCTACATCGAAGTAGCGTTCGTTGAGTTCTTGTTTGAAGATGTCTAGCTTGGTGCCGCCTGGCATTGCTGCTGTGATGGCGGTTATTTTTTTATCGGTTTTAGCGAGGTTAGTAACTGTGCGGCCGAAGATTTCTGAGAATGTGGGTAGTTTGGCGGATTGTGTGGATCCGTCTTCTTGTTTATATGGACCGAGGCCGTGGAATTTACCTGGGTTAGCTAGAGCTGGGGTGTATCCTTTGCCTTTTTCTGTTATGGCGTGAAGGATGACGGGCTCGTCTTGTTCTTTGAGGTATTCAAAGGTGTCGATGAGTGAGTTGACATCGTGTCCTTTGACTGGTCCGTAGTAGCGGATGCCGAAGTTTTCGAATAGGACGTTGTCTGAAAATAGGTTTTTTGCTCCTTGTTCTACTTTGTGGGCGAGTTTTCTGACGCTGGATCCGGCAAATTTTTCTAGTAGTGCTGCTGATTTTTTTCTAACTGATGAGTATGTAGGGCTGGTTTGAAGACTGTTAAAGTATCTGGAGATGGCGCCTACGTTTTTGTCGATGGACCATTCATTGTCGTTTAGGACGACGATGAATTTTTTGGTGGTGTCTGTAATGTTGTTAAGGGCTTCTAGGGTGGGTCCGCATGTGAATGCGGCGTCCCCTGCGAATGCTATGACGTGGTTGTCTCCACCGGTGAGGTCTCTGGCTGATGCCATGCCTAGTGCTGATGATAGTGCTGTGCCTGCGTGGCCTGCTCCGTAGCAGTCATGCTCAGATTCTGTTCTGAGGAGGAATCCGTTTAGTCCTTCGTAGGTTCTGATGGTGTGAATTTCTTCTGCTCTGCCTGTGAGCATTTTGTGAACGTAGCCTTGGTGCGAGACGTCGAAAGTCATTTTGTCTGCGGGGCTGTCGAAGACGTAGTGCATGGCGATGCATAGTTCAACGACGCCGAGGTTAGGGCCGAGGTGGCCGCCTGTTACGGATAGGCGAGTGATTAGTACATCACGGATTTCTTGAGCGAGGATGGGGAGGTCGGAGCGGTTTAGCTTTTTGAGGTCCTCGGGGGATTTGATAGTCTTCAGGAGACGTGGCAGGTCAGAAGAGTCGGATTTCATCGTCATCGTTACTATTGGTTTTTGGTGCAGGTGCGGTTGATTTTTTAGCGTTGTCGTTGGCGATTGTTTCCAGTCTTGTTTTCGCTGAGTTTAGGAATGCTTCGCATTCTTTGTGGAGGATGGCACCTCGTTCGAATTTATCAATAAGTTCTTGGAGCGGAAGCTGATCTTCTTCCATAGAGACTACGATTTCTTCGAGTTCTGTAATAGCTTTTTCGAAGGTGAAGTCTGATGTGGGTGCTTTTTGAGGCATATTTTTGAGTTGCTGTGTTAATCTTGTTTTTTTGATTCTTGAAGGCGTTGTTCGTCTAGTCTTTTTTTGATGTCTACGTTTGTGTATAGAGTGTATGCGTAGTCGCCGTAGTTGCCTTGTGGGCTTTCGACGAGGGGAATGCGTTTGTTGTAGCGTCCTTTTTGGGTGGATACTATTGGGTTAGTGACTGGGTGAGTTTCTGCGTATCCAGGTCCTCCGAGGCTGAGTCCTAGTATGTTGTATGATAAGGCTCTTAGGTCGCCGTAGTCTTGTCTTCCGTTACGGATGGATGGTGTAAGTAGTATTCCTGCTATTTTGGTATTTTGTTTACTGGCGATTTCTTCGATTTTAGATAGATCGGTTGATTTACTTGGGAGCCAGACTGCTTTTCTGTCAGCGTACCATGCGACTGCCCATGGTTGGTCTGTGAATATGACTTCAGATTCATCAATGTATTTTGCTAAGATTTGGTTGTGTGTGTATGGTGAGTAGCCTGCGACGGTTTTTGGTGAGTATCCCATGAATTCTTTTCTTAGGTCGATAATCATGGGGCTAGCAGTGATAACGATGATGACGATGAATGGGATGAGGCCTGTGGCACCTTGTTGCTGTCCGAGTGTGGTTTTAGCCCAGAGTATGCTAATGAGAGCGATGGCGAATGCTGACATTAGGGGCATGAATAGGATGTGAAGTTGATTAGGGTCTAGCTTTTCATCTGAGAGTCCGTAGATGGACATGCCGATAGCGGCAAAGACCCACATGATGAGTATGGCCCATCTGAATGTTGATATGCTGGTTTTTCTGAATGGGTGGATTAGTGAGAGGAAGAATCCGGTGGCGAGGAAGAAGCCACCAATGTGTGTGTGGATTTGGTTGGTTTGAAGAAGTGTGGACTGGAGGACGTTTTTGACTAGTTCTTTGACTTGCATTTGTGGGAGTCTGAGTTGTCTGAAGTTTGATTCTTGAAGGGTTCCCGTGGCGCCGTTGATGTAGTAGTATGCAGTTCCCATCATACCGTCACTGTGTTTGGCATTGAAGATGAGGGGTCCTGCTATGAATGCTACGACGACTAGGGTGGAGAATATGGCTGCGATTCCGCGTGGTTTGAAATAGGATATGGAGAAGATGATGTAGCCGAAGAAGATCCAGAGAGTCATCCAGTGTGCTAGTGCTAGGAGTCCGAACATGAAGCCTGATAGGATAACGGGAGCGATGGGTGTGAGGCCTGCTTCTTGTCTTTGGACGGCTTTCCATATGAGGTAGCATGCTCCGGAAAAGATGCAGAGCATGAGCATTTGTGGGAGTCCTGACTGTGAGAAGCTCCAGAAGTGGTCACTGACTAGCATGATGATGGCAACGATGGATGCTATTTTGGTGTCGAAAATATTTGAGATAAGCATGTAGTTGATTCCTATTGCGATCATGAAGAATAGGATGCAGGTGCCTGCGATGATTCTGTCTAGCTCGAATACGTTATCGTTCTTCGCCATGGCGAATTTCTCTGGGTCATCACCGCCGAAGGCTTTGATTACGCCTGCGTAGATGAGTGTGTTTAGTGGGGAGTGTGTGGTGTCATAGAATTTTGTAAGATCTATGGGTTTGTTGGATTCTGAGAGTTGTTGGATAGCTACTGGTCTGATGAAGTTGGTGGTGGGGCCTTTTTGTTTTGCTATTTGGCGACCGATTTGAGCTTGATCCATTCCGTATTTAGATGTGAGTCCTTTGAATGTGAAGACTGTGTAGATGACGGTGAGTGAGATCATGAGGGTGAAGAACACGATCTTGAGGATGGCTGATTTCTGTTTGTTGTTTTGGTTAGGGTGCATGGGGTGTATGAGTTTATTGTGATTTGAGATCTTTTAATTTTCTTTGGAGTGTTCGTCTGCTGATTCCTAGGAGATCAGCGGCGACTGTGCGATTTTCTCCTGAGTGCTGAAGTGCTCGAGCAATAGTCAATTTTTCGAGCGCACTCAAGTTGAAATCCTCTTGTTCGGCAAGACTGTTTTTTGTATTTGGGGTGTTGGTGTTTGAGATTTGGTTGTTTGAGTTGTTTTTTGTTAAGAATGAGGGGAGGTGTTTTTCGTTTATTGATGTGTCGTTACTCATTACGACGCCGTGTTCTATGGCGGTGCGAAGTTCTCTGACGTTGCCTGGCCAGGTGTAGAGTTGGAGTAGTTCTGCGGCTTTGTCGTTGAGTGGTTTTTCTGGTCGATCGTTTTCTAGAGCGAATTCTTTGAGGAATGCGTTGGCGAGGAGGATGATGTCTTCGGTTCTGTTTCTGAGTGGTGGCATTTCTATTTTGACGACGTTTAGGCGGAAGAATAGGTCTTCACGGAATTCGTCATTTGCTACCATTTTACGTAGGTTTTTATTGGTGGCGGTTACGATTCTGACGTTGATTTTTACGGGTGTGTTTGAGCCGACGCGTTCGATGGTTTTTTCGCTTAGAGCACGTAGTAGTTTAACTTGTGTGGTAGGGTCAATTTCTCCGATTTCATCTAGGAAGATGGTTCCTCCGTTAGCTTGTTCGAATCTGCCTATTCTGCGCTGTGTGGCGCCTGTGAATGCTCCTTTTTCGTGGCCGAAGAGTTCGCTTTCTAGGAGCTGAGGGCTGAGTGCTGCGCAGTTTACGGTGACGAGTTTGTTAGTGGGTCTGCCGCTCATTGCGTGGATGGCACCTGCAACGAGTTCTTTACCTGTTCCGCTTTCTCCTTCAATGAGGACGGTGGCTTTGGTGGGTGCGATCTGGGTGATCATTTGGTGGATGTTTGTCATGGCGGGGGAGTTGCCGATGAGTTTTTCGAGTCCGTGTGGTGATTTTCCAGATTGTTTTCTGAGTAGTTGGTTTTCTTGTTCTAGTTTGACTATTTTGTTGTCTTGTTTTTTTCCGCGTAGAGCTCTTTTGATGAGCATTTCGACTTCGTCGATGTTGAGTGGTTTAGTGACGAAGTGCCATGCTCCTCTGCGCATTGCTTCGACTGCTGTATCTACGCTGCCGTATGCTGTCATCATGATGGTGACTGGTGGTTTAGGGAGGGTGAGGGCTTGGTCAAGAAGGTCCATGCCGTTGTCTGCTCCCATTCTGAGGTCGGTGAGCATGAGGTCAACGTTTTCGCTTTTGAGGATGTTCATTGCTTGGCGTATGTCTGAGGCTACATAGCAGTCAAAGCTGTCTTCTAGTGCGAGGCGTAGACCGTCTCTGGTGGATTTTTCATCATCTACGATGAGGAGGAGAGCTTTGTTGTCTTCGTTGAAGTTCATCATTCTGGATTTTCTAGGTCTATTAATGGTGTGCTGTCTTCGCTTTCGATGAGTCTGATGTGTTTTTCTGTTCTGGGGAGGTAGAGGTGAACTTTGGTTCCTTTGTTGATTTCGCTGTCTATTTTCATTTCTCCGCCGTGGTCTCTGATGATGCGTCTGACGATGAGGAGTCCGAGTCCTGAGCCTGATTTTTTGGTGGTTCGGAATGGCTCGAATAGGGCGCCCATGTCTTCTGCTGCTATTCCTGTGCCGTTGTCAGAGATGCTGGTGATTATTTCGTGGTCATTGAATTTGGTTTGTATGGTGATGTGGCCATTGGTGGCAGTCATTGACTGAGCGGCGTTTCTGATGAGGTTGTAGAGTGCTTGTTGGATCTGGCCGGAGTCGAGTTTTATGAGTGGAAGGTTTTTAGCTAGCTCTAAGTTGATTTTTATTTTTCTTTCGATGAGTTCTGCTTCTAGAGTTTCTAGGGTATCGCGGAGGATGTTGTGGAGTAGAGCTGGTTCACGGATGGATTCTTGTGGTCTTAGGGCGTGAAGGAACTGTTTGAGGATGTTGTCTAGGCGATGAATTTCTTTTTTTGCTGTTTTTAGTAGTGAGCTGAGGTCTTCTTTTTCGTTGTTTTTGAGTTTGTTGATTTTTCTTTGTAGTAGCTGGAGGTGAATGTCTATGGAGGTTAGTGGGTTTCCTATTTCGTGAGCGACGCCTGCTGCTAGGAATGTGAGGGCGTTTAGTTTTTCGCTTTCTATGGTTTCTTCGTGTGCTTTTTTGTTTTCGGTGATGTCGTGGATGAGCATGACGTATCCTAGGTGTTCGTCTTTGTTTTCAACTTGGCCGTTGATGGGAGCAAGGTAGAAGTTAAGGAATCTGTTTTCAGGGTAGAATACTTCTATGTCTCTGGTGGTGACACGATCTGGGTGTGCTAGGTTGTTCCAGTTGATTCCGCGTATAATGGTGTTTACTTTTTGGCCGATGCATTTGGCTGTGTCTACACCTAGCAGGCTGTGAGCTGCTCTGTTCGCGAATGTGATATTTCCGTCAGGGTCGATGATGAAGACGCCTTCTTGAAGTGCTTCGAAGACGTTTTCCATGAATCCTTTTTCGCGGACTAGTCTTGAGACTAGGTTTTGGATCTCGCTGGGTGAGAATCTATCTAGTCTGGTGATGAGTTTTTCCAGAAATCCGTCTTTCATTTCTGCGACACATTGACACTCTTGTGAGATTATGCAATGCGCATTCTTTTAAAGTTGTGACTATTTTTATGTAGGTTATTTTTTGTCTATGTTTGAGAGAATGGATAAGGGGCTGGTGACGATGTTTACGACATTTCCTGATATGGATTCAGCGAAGAAGTTTGCTCATATGCTGGTTAGTGATAGGTTGGTTGCGTGTGTGAATTTATTAGAGGGAGTTGAGTCTGTTTATCTCTGGGAGGGGGAAGTGCGTGCAGATAGGGAGGTGATGCTGATGATTAAAACTAGGAAGAATAGGGTTGATGTGGTGAAGAGGCTTTTGGTTAATGTTCACACTTATGATTTACCTGAGTGTATTGTTATGGATATAGATGGTGGTTATGAGCCTTATCTAGAGTGGGTGAGGTCGGTGGGGGATTAGTTCTCTATGTCACGCCACCGGATGAGGGATGCTAGTGGGGCGAATCCGTCGTGGTGCCAGGTTAGGTGAGGTTGTTGTGATTTTCCGATGGGGCAGATTCTGGGTATATCTAGGTGTTGGATTTTTTTTATGAGGTGAGGCTGTGTGGCGAGTGTGGAGATGAAGTGGCGTTCTGGTCCGAGGGCATCAAAGTTGTCTGGCCATGGGTGAATGGTAATTAATCTATTGAGTGTAGATGGTTTTAGGGTGGGTGATTTTTTGTAGATTGCTGTCCAGTGGGTGTTTTCTTTACTGTGGTTTATGGCTGATAAACTTGGGGCGTTAGCGGACTCGTATTTAATGACTTCTCTGTGGTTGGATATTATTCCACTTTCTGAGATGCTTATTTCTCCGCGTGGGTTCATTTTCTCGTATTGTTGCATTTCTTTGGCGAGCATGGGGAGGAGTTCTTCTGGGTTGTTTATGACGTATATTGCATGCATTGAGAGGCATCCCTGCTGGTTAAATTGGCAGGCGTCTTTGACGATGAGTTTTGCTGTTTCGGTTGTGGCTTGATCGATGAGGCCTATGGAGAGTTTGTGGCCGTGGGGTATGAATGTTTGGTGTGGTAGTATACGTTTTTGTATTTGAAGCATTGTTAGATCAGAGCCTATTGCTATGACTGTGTGTGCTGAGTGAAATGTCTTGTCATCTAAATGATCAATGACTGTAACCTGAGGCTTGAGGGGTGCGGGGAGCTGATCGATCCATTTTATGAGATATGGAGGAGTGGGGGTGGGAAGTTTAATTATGTTTAGCGCACCTATAAGGATGCCTCTTAGGAGGCTCTGGATGCCTGCGTGTGGTGTGTTTCCACTTATGATGTGGAGTATGGGGCCTTTTGGGATGGCTTTGGAGCTGTTGGAATTTTGTTTGTTTGTTATGAAGTCGTCCAGAGCTTGCTCGTTTCCTAGTTCCTCTTTTATCCAGTGAAGTAGATCTTGTTCGTTGAAGGTTCCGAGATATTCATTGGTAGCGAGGTTCTTGCAGTGTTTGGTGATGAGGGTGGCTCGCTTAAGGGTGTTGATCATTGGTTTTGTTTTTAGTTGGTCTATTCATAGATACAAGTTTGATTCGATTTCACTATCAAATTCATTGTATTTAGTGGTTTAATTATGATGTGTATTTTAGGTGGTTGAGATTTTTTTGTGTGATTGTTAATAATTAGCTTGCTTAGTAGTTGGTATTCTGTAATTACCCCTTTCTCTATGGCAAGATCAAGTTGGATAGCGCGCAACAAGCGCAAGAAAAAAACAGTAGCTAAGTATGCGGCACTCCGTGCTAAACTTAAGCAGGAAAAAGATTATATTGGATTAAGCATGTTACCACGTGATGCATCACCAACTCGTGTTGTTAATCGTTGTGAGTATACTGGACGTCGTAATGGTTATTTGCGCCGTTTTAAGCTTTCTCGTATTGCTTTTCGTGAGTTAGCTTCACATGGAATGATTCCAGGTGTAACTAAGTCTAGTTGGTAGGCTGAGTTATTTTATCACTACATGTGATTTAAACTTTTTTGCGTAAGATGGATGTATTCTATCTTACGCATTTATTTATGCCTTTATATGAATATATAGCTGAATTCCCAGATACTGACAAGTGCTGTCGGATTTGTAAGAAGGGTTTTGAGTTGCGAAGGCCGGTGGATAGAGATCCTTTGGTGAGCTGTCCGCTTTGTAGAAATCCAGTCAGTAAGGTTATTAGCCAGGTTAATACACCCAAAATAGCAAAGCCATTTTCAGTGACTGATGCTAAGAAGGCTGGTTTCACTGTATTGGAGAAAAGAGATGAGGGTGTGTTTGAAAAACAGTAAAATGCTTGAATTTAGGAGGGGGTTTTCTGTGGTTTTATGTGGTGATTTATCTCGATTTTTTTCAGGTTTGTAATAATTAATTTTCTCCAATTTAAACAAGTGTTGGATTTACGTATATAGTTAATGTTTAATTGATTGAGATTTTTTTTGCGTGTTTTTTGTGGTGTTGTATTTTTCTTTTCTTATATTTGTGAACTTTTGTTTATAAATTTCTTCTTTGCATTTGAGGAAGTCTAGGTAGTTTGTAGCGTATGGTTAGACTTTCCAAAGAAATACGAGAACAGAAGTATGCTAGGTTACTTTTGGAGGTAGGGGTTAATCTACAGGTGGGTCAGAAGTTACTTATTGAGGCTGAGCCCTATCATTGGGAATTTCTCAATGTTGTTGCTGAGGAGGCTTATAAGATGGGGGCTTCTTATGTGCTTGTGGAGGCCAATCATACTGGCTTGATCAAGGCTAGGATTCAACATGGAGCTGAGGATGATCTTAACCAATTGGTGAGTTGGACTGATAAAAAATATAGGTCTCTTATAAGTGAGGGCTGGGCTAGGCTGAAGTTTTTTGGGCCAACAGATCCAAGTGCAATGTCTTTATTGGATAGCGATAAGCTTGGAATCATTCAGAAAGCACATAGTATATCTATTAAGCCCGTTAGTGATGCTGGTGGGGCTGGCAAGGTTACTTGGTCAGTAGCGGTTTTGCCAACTCCTGCTTGGGCAGCAAAGGTGTTTGGGGGTGAGCCTTCAGCGGAGGTTGAAGAGAGGTTATGGGATGATATTGTTAAAATTTTAAATTTAGAGGCAGACGACCCGAGTGCTTATTGGAGGAATAAATGTGATCTTTTGAAGAAGAGGTGTGAGGTATTGAGTGGACTTAATCTAGCTGAGATAAGGTTTATAGGTCCAGGTACTGATTTGGTAGTGAAATGTATAGCTGGCTCCAAGTGGATGGGAGGAGGGATACCTACTGCGGCTGATGATGGGAAAGTGTTTATGCCGAATTTGCCAACAGAGGAGTGCTTTACCACTCCGAATAGGCGTGGCACGGAAGGGCGTATGCAGGTAGTTAGGCCGGTTGATGTCATGGGAACAACTGTTACTGGAGCGTGGTTTGAATTTGAGGATGGGAAAGTGATTAGTTATGGTGCTGCAACAAATAAGTCTGCTTTGGATGATTTCTTTGCAATGTGCCCTAATGCGGGATATCTTGGTGAAATTGCTTTAGTGGATAGCACGTCACCTATTTTTGAGACTGGAAATATTTATCACTGTATTCTTTATGATGAGAATGCTTGTTGTCACGTAGCTCTTGGTAGTGCTTATCCTGTGCCTGTGGAGGGTTCTTCAGATATGACGGACGTAGAAAAGATGGCGGAAGGTATAAACGTGAGTATTGTTCACATGGATTTCATGATAGGTGGCCATGATGTAGATGTGATGGGCTATGATGGCTTGGGTAAAGAGATACCTTTGATAGTTGATGGAAAGTTCGTGCTATAGAGCTTTTAATCTGAGATGAATCCATCCCATTTACTTAGGTATTTAATAAATTCATCAGAGACACCTTCATTAGTGAGGTGTTTCTTGGTTACGGGATTATGAGCAGCTGTGAAACTGGGGTCTTTCATGTATTTGATTGGGAAATCGTGGTTGAGGATGCCTGCTCTGCCTAGCATGATGAAGTCGGCACCTTGTTCTAAGATATTTTCAACTTCTTGTGGTTTGTTTAGCTTACCTGCTACGACTAATTTGACGTTGTTCCATGTTAGTTCTGTGAAGTAAGATAATAGGCTTTTACCTTTGTGAGCTATGTCGTCAGGTTCTTTGAAGCAGTCCCAGAGAGATACGTCTATGTAATCTAATTTTTTTTGATTAATTAGTTCTTGGCATAATTTAGTTACTTCATTCAGCGATAAGCCATAACCTTCGGGTGAGAGTCTGATGCCGATGCTGAATGTACTTTTACACGATAGTTTGATACCGTCTATTATTTCTCGTATTATTCTGGTTCTATTCTCGTAGGTTCCTCCATATTCGTCATTACGAAGGTTAGTTTTTG
Organism: uncultured Verrucomicrobiales bacterium; assembly: GCA_937934595.1. GTDB lineage: Bacteria > Verrucomicrobiota > Verrucomicrobiia > Verrucomicrobiales > Akkermansiaceae > Rubritalea. The sequence continues at coordinate 11,040 of CALGZA010000030.1, forward strand.
GACTCATGAATTGAGTGAGAAGATAACCGTGAGCAGCATGAATTTCAACTCCATCAAAGCCTGCTTTCTGGCACCGGACGGCTGCATTTATGAAATCTTGTATAGTTTGTTTGATTTCTATTTTGGTCATGGCGCGCGCGCTGGTTTCTTTATGGTTTGATGGCCCGACTGGTTGTTGTTTGATGAGGTCTTTTGGGGCTCGGATTCCGGCGTGGTGGATTTGTACTATTGAAAGTGTATGGCATAGAGCTGCTGCGATGCGGCTCATGCCTGGGATAAGTTGGTCATGGTGAACACCGAGCTGTCTTGGGAACCCTTGACCTCGTCCAGTAGGGTCTACTTGAGCAGCGCAGGTCATTACTAAACCGAATCCTCCGGCTGCCCGCATTTTGAGGAATTTGACTTCTTGTTCAGTTACTTCGCCATCATCGTCGCATTGGTTGTTGGTCAGAGGAGCTAGAGCAAAGCGATTCTTTATTTGTTTACCTGACGCAAAGGTGAGAGGGGATAGTAGCTTGTTATTCATAGTAGCTATTTGTTGTTGTGGAGGGATTTCATTGATAAGGCCAGTCTGAGTGAAGTATAATGAGTTTTTTATTTTTTATTTTCTGCTATTTTTACGCGAATATGGCAGTTATTTACAGTTAGGTTATTGAGTTTTTTTATAGCAAATCTCGCGTCTTTTTCTTTTGGCATTTCTGCAAAGCCAAAGCCCTTTGATTTGCCGGTGGCTTTATCGAGTATTAAGTCACAAGAGTCGACTTGGCCGTATTGTTCGAAAAGAGCTTTAAGTTGGGATTCAGTGGTTTCGCGGGATAGGTTTCTGATGATTATTTTCATTGGATGGGAAATATAGGGTATCCCTTTGATGCTATAAAGGTTATTTTAAATCGATCGATATTTTTACTCCATGCGGGACGTTTTGTTCTAATTTTAAGTTCCATTTTTCACGTTTACAAAGACGTTCGATGAGCATTAGCCCTATACCGTATCCAATATTACTGTCTGTATTTTCTGTGGGTTTGGAGAATCCTGGTCCATTATCGGTAAAGCTTAGCCTTAGAAGATCATTTTCAAGGGTGGTTGTTATTTTAAGCCGTCCGGTTTGAAGGTGCTGAAAGCAATTACCTATTATGTTGTTACACAATATTGAGATGCTTTCACGGCGAGAGCTAATGGTTAAATTTTTAGGGACTGTGTTTACTACTATAAGTTCGTGATGAGGGTTCAGAGACTGAATTTCTTTGACTGTATCATGTATCAAGTCATGCAATATTATTTTTTCGAGCTCATCTTGTCTTTGTCTTCCAATGAGAAGAAAGGTTTGAGCAAGTCTTTGCATTCGTTTGCCTGATCTGGTTATCCTGGCCATGACTTTGTCTCTTCGTTCGTCATTGAGGGGTAGTTCATTTAAAATGCCAACTGAGTTGTTGATAATAGTCATAGGGGTTCTTAGCTCATGGCTGCAGTCTGATATGAATGCTTGTTCGTTTTTGATTTGTTGAAATTTATCTTCATCATATTTTGATATTACTTTAGCTAAGTAGCCAAGTTCATCATTGCTATATAGAGGTAGATTAAGAGGAGTTTCTGTATCATTGAATTTAATGGAATCGGATAAGGTCTTGAGGGGTTTTATTATCCAGCGTGATGCAAAGATGCTGCTCAGGGCTGCGATAATAATGAATGCCCCTAATAAGCTGTAAAACAGGATATTGATAGAATTCATTTTAGATTCGGTATATTCAGAGTTTGTTAAGTCTACAACGAACCACGTTTTCTTGCTCTTGTGTTCGAAGGGAGGGATAATGATTCTGTATTCACGATCTCTTGGGTTAGCGACCCACATATCCCATCTATCAAATATTCCAGTGGGTATGATGGCTTGTTTGCCTTCGTTGTTAGCAAAGAAGTGGTAGTTACCAGGCTTAGAAGGAACAGAATCTAAGCCGAATTTTTCTTTTATATCAGATTTATTTTTGTAAATAGAGACGCCTTCCAGAGATTCGATTTTAGAATTTTTTATTAGGATATCAAGTTGCTGATCAGTGATAATATCCTCGGCATCTTGCAGGAGGAGCATACCAACGAGGGCGAAGGTTGAGGTGATAATGATTGTAAAAAAGATAAATGAGCAAAGTATACGTGTTTTTAGCTTTGTATTAATCATTGAGGTTTTTAGGGAGTTCCAAATTATTTGGGTTTGGTTATTGTTCTGATATTTGGTAGCCGATTCCACGGTGCGTGTGGAGCAGAGGTTTCCAACCGGGTTGGTCGATGGCGTTTCTCAATACTGTTATGTGAGTTCTCAGGGCATCGCTATTGGGTGGGTGCCCTTGCCATAAATGGTCTTCGATTTTTGACTTGGATACTACAGAGGGAGATTCTTTTAATAAGAGAGTGAGGATGGAGAATCCCATGTTTGTCACTTTGAGTTTTTCTGAAGCGCGGGTGACTGTACGCAAAGAAGTATCTAGTATTAGGTCAGAAATTGAGAGCGTTTTTTTGCTGACAGGGTAACAGTTTGTTGATCTGCGGACTAGAGCAGAGATTCTTGCTAGCATTTCTTTGAGGTCAAAAGGTTTAGCTAGGTAATCATCTGCGCCATGATCGAAGCCTGATAGCTTATCTTCTAGGCTGCTGGCAGCAGTGAGCATGAATACAGGTAGGTTTGAAGTCTCTTGATTATTACGTATGCGCTGGCAGAGTTCTAGTCCATTGATTCCAGGTAGATTAAGGTCTAATATGGCAAGGCTATATGTTTGGCTGAGTATTAGGTGTAATGCCATAGCGCCATTTGGGGCATAATCTACTTTCCAACCTAGGTGCTCAAGATAGTCCTGTATGTTACCGGCTAGATCATAATCGTCTTCTACGAGTAAGATGGGAAGTTCAGGAATATATTGAGACATCTAGATGATATTTTTAGAGGTTAGAAGTTGTAGCGGATACCGATAAGGGCTGATGATCCGCCATAGTCTATTGAAACTTCGGAACTGTCCGATGTGGAGCGGAGATCTATATTTCCAGCAAATGTGTAGCGAATTTCGCCAAACAAAGCCCAGTTGTTGTTGATTGCGAATTTTGATCCTAAAATAAGTTGAGCAGCAGGTATAAAGTCTTTTTCATATTCTGTTTCGACTCCTGATATGGTGAAGTCAATGTCAGCCTCTGTTAAAACACCTATTCCAAGGCCGGCATATGGTTGCCATTTGATTCCTGCAAATTCCTTCTTTAGGTTATCAAAGTTATAAATGGCATTAAACATTACAGACGTTGAGGCGTAGTCACCTTCAGTAGCTGTAGCGAAGGCTCCGCCTGATACAGTATCTAAGTCATTTCTTCTATAAATGTATTCTAACTCGAATGCCCAGTTGACGTTATGGTGGTAACCGATGCGGGCGCCGAACATGTTTCCTGGGTCGAAGTCAGCCTCAGTGGTCATTGATCGTTGAATGATATCAGAGCTTGCGAGAAAGCTAGATCCGGCAAACATGTCTACATAGAGGGAGTCTTTGTAGTTTGCTTGTGTTATGGATGTTGCGGTTGCTAGTATTGCAATTGTTTTTAGTGGATTCATATATGTTCAATATTTTTTAATTAGATGAAATTTTATACTACTATTTGTAGTTGCATATTTTTTAATTTCAAGATGTTTAGATAGTACACTATTCAATGTTAAATTAGTGTTAAATTGGTGTGAAAAAATTGTGTTTAAGTAGAGAGTTAATAAATAAAAGCATTCAAAAACATTACTGAATACAGAGATGGGAGTGCTAAAAGACATTATTTTGGTGAGATTATATTCATGGCCTTAACTGCTGTTATCTGACAAAGCGAAGAGTTTGAAGGGGGTGATTTTTCCCGATGCTTTTATGCTGTTTTTTGATCCCCTGATCTTGGCCTGTGATTGTTTTTAAGTAAAACCTGCAAGTGAGCCGTGTTTTCATTTTTCTGCTTACACTCCAGCAATAGTAGACCTTTTCAGAAAATTAGAAGTTGCCTAGCTCAGATTTAAGACCCTTGCCTCAAGTCTGACACTACTCATAAGGATACAATGGGGGGATGCTTCCAAGCCGTATTTTACGAAGGTGTCCTAGCTCAGTTCTTACATATTAAATCTAGCTATCCTTCAGTAATAAGGGATTCAAAATGAGGTAGTCTTTAGGTTTATGGCAGACGCTGTCGCTATAATTATTGCTGCTCGAGAAGCATTGGTTAAGCCGACTTGAATCCACCAATATCTTACTTTTGTTAGACCGTTAACGGGAAAGAGTCTTTCTATGAAAAATACTAAAGCCAGCGCAGTGATGCATGATCCAAGTTGTGTTTATGCTTTAATTTTAACCTGAAGTTACTATGTGATATTATTGATTATTTTAGTTTAAATATCGGTATTAATGATGTTTTTTTGTATTAAAAAGCCGTTTTGGAGTGCTCCAAAACGGCTTGTGTTGTGATATTCTTTTAGGCGTTTACCTTGCGTTGCGCTCAGCAGCTTCTTTGATGACTATATCAGCGATGTTCTTAGGACATGGTGAGTAGTGTGCAAATTCCATTGAGAATTGGCCACGCCCTGATGTCATTGTTCTGAGGTCACCGATGTAACCGAACATTTCTGATAGAGCTGCTTCAGCTTTGATGCGAACACCGGTAGGTGTTGTTTCTTGAGCTTGGATCATACCGCGACGACGGTTTAGGTCACCGATGACGTCACCGACGTGATCTTCTGGAGTGAATACGTCTAGCTTCATGATAGGCTCAAGAATCTGAGGACCAGCTTTAGGGATAGATTGTCTGTATCCAGCTTTAGCTGCGATCTCGAATGCTACTGCAGATGAGTCTACAGCGTGTTGTGCACCATCGACTAGTGTTACTTTGATGTCTAGAAGCGGGTATTCAGCAAGTACTCCTTTAGCAGTAGATGTTTGAAATCCTTTTTTAATCGCTGGCCAGAATTCTTTAGGAACATTTCCTCCAACCACTTTAGATTCGAATTCAAATCCTGAATTTGGTTCACCGGGCTCAATGATGTAGTCGATCTTACCGTATTGACCTGAACCACCGGATTGCTTTTTGTGTGTGTAGCTGTCTTCGATAGTTTTTGTAATGGTCTCTCTGTATGCAACCTGAGGAGCACCAACGGTTACTTCAACTCCGTGGGTTCTCTTGAGGATATCTACTTTGATGTCTAGGTGTAATTCTCCCATTCCTTTGAGGATGGTCTCGCCTGAATCTTCATCTGTTTCAACGTAGAATGAGGGATCTTCTGCAACCATTTTACCGATAGCAACACCTAGTTTCTCAGCGTTTGCTTTGTCGATAGGAGCAACTGCTATGGAGATAACTGGATCAGGGAATACCATAGGCTCAAGAGTGGCTGGGCTCTTAGGATCACAGAGTGTGTGACCTGTTTGAGTGTTTTTGAGGCCCACGAGTGCGATAATGTCGCCAGCTTGTGCTTGATCTAGTTCTGTGCGTTGATCAGCGTGCATTTCGACCAGTCGTCCGATACGCTCAGTTTTGCCTGTGAATGTATTTAGGACGGTGTCTCCTTTTTTGAGGATTCCTGAGTAGATACGAGTGAAAGTGAGTGCCCCGAATTTGTCATCCATGATTTTGAATGCTAGGGCGCGAAGTGGCTTATCAACTGATACGATAGCGAACTCACCCGTTTCATTACCTTCTGGGTCGACCTCTGGTTGTGGGTCAACTTCAGTAGGTGATGGCAGGTAGTCAACGACTGCGTTGAGGACGTTCTGAACGCCTTTGTTCTTGAATGAAGATCCACAGTAAGTAGGGAAGAAGTCGATAGCGATGGTGCCTTTACGGATACACTTCTTGATGTCTTCTATTGATGGCTCTTCGCCCTCGAGGTATGCCATCATGAGTTCGTCGTCTTGCTCAACAGCAGTTTCGATGAGTTGGGCGCGATATTCTTCTACTTTTTCTTTCATGTCTTCTGGGACAGGTTGGATTTCGTAGTTTTCAGGCTGACCTGAGTCATCCCATACCCATGCTTCACGGGTGAGGAGGTCAACGACTCCGACAAAGTCAGATTCGATACCGATGGGGAGAACCATGATAAGTGGAGTAGCGGCAAGGATGTTCTTTATTTGGTCACATACTCGGTAGAAGTCGCCACCGATACGGTCTAGTTTGTTGATGTAGATTACACGAGCTACTTCTGATTCGTTAGCGTATCGCCAGTTGGTCTCGGATTGAGGTTCAACGCCGCCTGATGCGCAGAATACACCTACGCCACCGTCAAGAACTTTGAGTGAACGATATACTTCAACTGTGAAGTCAACGTGTCCTGGTGTGTCGATAATGTTAAAGCGATGATCATCCCAGAAACAAGTGGTCGCGGCTGACTGGATCGTGATACCACGCTCAGCTTCTTGATCCATGAAGTCAGTGGTTGACTCACCATCGTGAACTTCACCGATTTTGTGAATTTTTCCTGTGAGAGCGAGTATACGCTCTGTGGTCGTTGTCTTACCCGCGTCTACGTGGGCGAAGATTCCAATGTTTCTGTATTTGCTGAGGTCAGACATAATGATATACTTGTGTGTTTATAGGCTTACTAAGCCTTAAAATGATGTGGCTCAATACTAGTAATGCAGACGTTTGGCAATCCTTCTGTGATTTTTTTTATAAATAGTGTTCTAGGACATTTATTTCAGAGAGCTTTGAGGTAGAATTCCTCGGGAATGTCGCTGAGTGAGTCTGCAATGATGTCTGGCTGGTATGCATATTGGGTGAGGTCATCGCGTGTGGTGTGGCCGCTGAGGACAAGGGCAGAACGATATCCCATTTCTACAGCGCCTAGTATATCTGTGTACATTGTGTCTCCTACCATGATAGTTTCGTCAGTTCTGAGCCCTAGAGTTTTTCGTGCGATGCGCATCATGATGGGTGAGGGCTTTCCAAGGGAAAATGCTTTTTTGCCTGTTGCTGCTTCTATCATGGCCACAATTGCTCCGCATCCGGGGCGAATGCCGTTGTCGGTAGGGCAGGTGGTATCAAGGTTTGTAGCTATGAGTGAGGCTCCGTTGTGGACAAGACGAACGGCTTTTTCGATGTTCTCGAAGTTGATGGTTCTGCCTTCGCCTATGACTACGTAGTCGGCATCGTCATCTACTACGGTGATATTGTTTTGGTGTAGTGCGGCAGCTAGACCGTTTTCACCAATGACGTAGGCTGTGGCGGTTGGTTTTTTTTCAGAGAGGTATCTGGCCGTTGCAATCCCGCAGGTTAAAATCTGCTCGCAAGTTGCTTTAACTCCAAGGCGTTCAATTTTAAGGGTGAGGTCTCGCCTAGTGCGCTGTGAATTGTTGGTGAGAAATAGATAGGGGATGTTTAGGTGGTCTAATTTCTGCAAAAATTCTTTTGTTCCCGGTATCAGTTCTTTTCCTTTGTATATGACGCCATCCATATCTAGGAGGAACCCTACTTTTTGATAAGTATTTGTTTTCATATTATTTAATGAACAGCAGGTAATGTGCCAGATTAACATTTATCACTGATGGGGGTATTCATTGAAGAATTTTTATTACATGATTAGAATCTAAAATAGTATACAGCTTAAACGTTATAACTATTGCTATTCAATGATTATTTATCTGTAGGAAAAGTGATTTGTATAGGTTTTATTCTAGTTGTCTGAGGGACCAGAGTTTTAGTTTTTTGTTGGGGATTTTTTTGCCGTTGCTTTTGCGGTTGGGTTGTAGGTAGTTGCCTTTTAGGTGGTGGATGGTGTCTTTGAGGAAGGCTTTGCTGCCGATGATGCCGCCGTCGATGAAGTAGCGGGTCTGGTGGAGGAGGAGGGCGGAGAGCTTGAGGTGGCCGGAGCTTTCTTGGGTGGCTTCTACTTCTTCTGCGGTT